>CAOJHI010000015.1 GCA_948436005.1 uncultured Lachnospiraceae bacterium | reverse complement strand
CATCTGAATCAGGGAGATTAAAAAATCTCCATCTGTGCAGTTGAGACTGTGATTCATAGCAGGATCACCGGACAGAATTCGCAGAGGTTGTTGTAAAACAGACATTTGAGTACAATTAGTATGATAAATGTATTTTTACTGCAGCCTCTGCATTTTTTTGAAAATAATTATTGAATTTTAAATAATATGTGATATATTATAAAGGAAGATAAATTCTAATATCATATCAGAAGACACAAGCTTATTCCATGAAAAATAATCCCCCGGTCTGTTCAGAAAAGTGAAAATATGCTATTATAAAAGGAGGAATTGATGCGGAAAAAACAAAATATGATACCACTGAAAGAACTGAACCTTACAAGCCGCTTTCTGTTTGATGAAGTGATGGAAGATCCACAGGTACAGCAGGATATGCTGAGTATCATTTTCGGCAGGGAGATACCTGTGCTGCAGCACAGTGAAACAGAAAAGGAATTTCGGGTTTCTCCATTGATTCGATCTGTCCGTATGGATATTTTTTCTGTAGATGAAGAGGAGAATGTTTATAATACAGAGATGCAGGATAAAAAGCGCAACGACCTCGCGAAGCGAAGTAGATATTACCAGGCGCTTATGGACACTTCACTTCTGGAACCGGGGATTCCGAATTATAATGTGCTGAACCAAACATATCTGATCATGATTATGACATTTGATTTATTTGGGCATGGAAAGTATCGCTATACCTTTGCCCCACAATGCGAGGAAGTGTCGGATTGCAGGCTGAATGATGGCGCGGTACGGATTTTTTTGAATACCCGTGGAGAGAATCCGCAGGATGTGTCAGATGAACTGGTGTATTTGCTACACTATCTGGAAGATACGACAGATGCAGTGGCAGGAGAATCACAAAGCAAACGGATAGGCCGAATTCATGAGCGTGTGCGTAAGGTAAAGTCCAGTGAAGAGATTGGAGTAAAATATATGCAGGCTTGGGAAGAACGATATTACGAAAAAGAGGAAGCAAGGGAAGAAGGCAGAGCAGAGGGGATTGCGGAGGGAAAGGCTGCAGGGAAGAAAGAAGGCGTTGCAAAGGTGGTTTCTGCACTGATCGAGACCTATGTGGAGATGAAAATGACACGAGAGGAAATGAAGCAGAAGTTAATGCAAAAGCTGGAACTGGAAGAACAGGTGGCGGAGCAATATCTGGATGATTATCGAGATAGGTAAAGAAAATTTGGAATTACTCATTTTTTATAAATATATTTTTTACTGTTGCAAAAAAGGGCAGCTGCAAAATACAGATTTTGCAACTGCTCCTTTATGATACTAAGCCTGAGGCAGGCGGATTTTTTCAAAATCATCCTTATGTACCAGAATCTCATATTCATGAGCTGATGCAGCGGGCTGTCCGGCGCTTCCAGTATTGCTGCGAATCGTTCCGCGGCCTGCCCACTGGCCCATACGGTTTTTGACTTTGTATTTGTACCGGATGTGCGCCTGATCCAGATAGTCACGGATTTCATTAAAACGCCGCAGGTCTGGGCCGAGGTAGACGCTTTTGGAATTAAAATGAGTAATCACGGTATAGCCTCCTTTCGTATAGATTTGTATTTCAAATAAATTAAAATTCGTTCGCATTTTTGCTCGTTCACATATCGCAGCTTAAGCAGCTGCGCCCTTCGCTATCGCGAATTGCTAGGAGTTCTTTCAGAACTCCTGATCAGCTACGTTAAGGATGCGGTAATGTAGACTCGCGAAAATGCGTTGCATTTTTGCTCGTTAACATATCGCAGCTTACACAGCTGCGCCCTTCGCTATCGCGAATTGCTAGGAGTTCTTTCAGAACTCCTGATATGTTACATTATATGTGATTATGGAAGGTTTGTATAGATTGAGTTTGTGAAGAATTGGTGTAGTTTTGCATTTTTAAGAATTGTTTATAGAATTCGGGATGTTTTTGCAGTATACTTGACGGGTAATTATGCTGCTGAATTTCAGAGATAGAAGGAGAACGTATGCCTCTTCAGTTTATTATGGGAAATTCCGGGAGCGGGAAGTCCCATTTTTTATATCAGAGAATGATTGAAGAATCCATGAAAAATCCGGAACGGAATTATATCGCCATTGTGCCGGAGCAGTTTACGATGCAGACGCAGAAAGAGCTGGTTTTATTGCATCCGGATAAAGGGATTATGAATATTGATGTTTTGAGCTTCCGGCGGCTGGCTCACCGCATTTTTGAGGAGTTGGGGCAGGATGGGAGAAGTGTTCTGACGGAGACTGGAAAAAATCTGATGCTGCGTAAAGTTGCAATGGAGCAGAAGGGAAAGCTGCAAGTGCTTGGTAGCAAAATGAACCGGCCGGGTTACGTCTCAGAGGTAAAGTCGGTTCTCTCTGAATTGATGCAGTATGAGATCACAGATTTTGAATTGCAGGAGATGCTGAAATTTGCAGAAAACAGGCCATTGCTCCGGGCGAAACTGGCTGATATACGGACATTGTACAGTGCTTTTTTGGAATATCAAAGAGACCGTTTTATGAAACCGGAAGAACTTCTGGATGTACTGGCACGCATGGCGCCGGATTCAGAGCTTCTGAAAAACAGTATCCTGGCTTTTGACGGATTTACCGGTTTTACACCGTCGCAGATGAAGGTTATGGAAGAGCTTCTGGCAATCTGTCCGCAGATCTGGATTACGGTGACGATAGATGCGCGTGCAGATTTTTACGGAGAAATCCGGGAGCATGAACTGTTTGCACTCAGCAAAAAAATGATCCGGAATGTCAGCAGGGCAGCGGTGCGTGCAGGGCATGGCAGGGCAGAGATATTGGAGGAACCGGTGATTCTCGGAAAAGAAAAGCTGCCGAGATTTCGTACAGGCGGAGCGCTTTATCATCTTGAGCAAAATTTGTTCCGTACAAAACGGGCGCAGTATCGGAAAATTTCCGGAATATCCGCGGCGGGTGGATCTTGCGATGACACCGGGCAAATGGTTGAGATGGAGGCAGAATGCGCGGGCTCCGGGCAAATGGTTGAGATGGAGGTGGAATGCGCGGGTTCCGGGAAGATA
This sequence comes from uncultured Lachnospiraceae bacterium, assembly GCA_948436005.1. Lineage (GTDB taxonomy): Bacteria > Bacillota > Clostridia > Lachnospirales > Lachnospiraceae > Choladousia. The sequence goes on along the minus strand of CAOJHI010000015.1, from coordinate 21,231 downwards.
GCTGAAACGGGAACGGAATGCGCGGGTTTCAGGAAGGTGGCTGAGACAGGGTTAGAATGCGCGGGTTCCGGGCAAATGGTTGAGATGGAGGCAGAATGCGCGGGTTCCGGGAAGGTGGCTGAGACGGGGGCAGAATGTGGAGCCTCCAGGATGAGTGGCAGGAAGGACGGGGATTTGGAACTGTCCCTGCATGTGTCCGCCAACCCTGCGCAGGAGGTGCATTTTGCGGCAAGGACAATCTGCCGTCTGGTGAGAGAAGAGGGGTATCGTTATCAGGATATTGCAGTGATTACAGGAAATATGAGTTCCTATGATAATTATGTGAAGAAAATTTTTCCTAACTATGAGGTTCCGGCGTTTCTTGATGAGACGCGGCATATTTTGTTGAATCCATGTCTTGAGTTTGTCCGCGGGGCACTTCTTGCCGCAGAGAAAGACTTTTCCAGTGAGACGGTATTTCGTTTCCTGCGTACGCAGATGGCTGGTCTGTCACCGGAAGAGACGGACAGGCTGGAAAACTATGTGCTTGCAGCAGGCATACGCGGTCATGGGATGTGGAGCCGTCCATGGACGTATCAGTCCAGGGGGATGACTCCGGAAGAGCTCGAGGCTTGTAATGGATATCGGCAAAAAGCAATGGAGCATTTTTTGCCGTTTTCAGAAAAAATGCGGCAGAAAAATCAGACCGTGGTTTTTTATGCGCAGGCTTTGTGCACGCTTTTGGAGGACTGCCAGATTCAGCAGCAGCTCAAAGACAGAGAGATTCTGCTTTTACAGTCCGGACAGAGGGAAGAAGCCAGGGAGTATGCGCAGATCTATGGTATTTTGATTGCGCTGCTGGATGAAATGGTGGATTTGATGGGGGAGGAGACGATCAGCGGGCAGGAATTCCTGGAAATTCTGGACGCTGGATTTTCAGAAGCGCAGGTCGGAATTATCCCGCCGGGAATTGACCAGGTACAGGTGGGGGACATTGAACGGTCACGCCTGGCGCATGTAAAGGTACTGTTTTTTCTTGGATTAAACGATGGTTGGGTGCCGGCACGGGGAGATGGCGGCGGCATTGTCTCTGATATGGAGCGGGAACTTCTTCAGAAGACAGGGATTGAGCTGGCCCCCTCGGCGCGGGAGAACAGTTATATTCAGAGGTTTTATTTATATCAGAATCTGACGAAGCCGGAAGACAGGCTGTATCTTTCCTGGTGCAAAAGCAGCAGTGACGGTACGGCAATGCGTCCTTCGTATTTGATTTCAACGGTTGAAAGGCTTTTTCCTCAGATCGAAACTGTACAGGAGCAGGAGGCAGGGGCTGAGATACGTCAGATCACTTCAAAAAAGAATGGTTTTCTATATCTTACAAAAGGACTTTCTGCGGTGAGGGATGGGGCATACAATCCGGCCTGGATGGAGCTGTATCGGATGTATCTGCAGGAGGATTCGTACAGCGTCCGCGTGAGGGAGCTCGTACGTGCTGCGTTTTCGGGGGGAATGCAGGGACAGCTTTCCTATCAGGTTTCAAAAGAATTGTATGGGGAGGTCATGGCAAACAGTGTGACGCGTCTGGAACAGTTCGCAGCGTGCGCGTTTGCACATTTTGCGGCATATGGCCTGCGTCTTTCCGGGCGGGAACTTTACGGTGTGAAACCAGCAGATCTCGGCATTATTTTTCACCGGGCAATGGAGCTTTTTTCCCGAAGACTGCAGAATACGGGGCAGGAATGGACACAGATTCCGATTCAGGAGCAGCAAAGACTGATGGACCAGTGTGTGGATGAGATTTCGCAGGAATACGGGGCAGGCGTGCTGCATACAGACGCGCGCGAGGAATACCGGATCAACCGAATCAAACGAATTCTGGGACGGACGGTGTGGGCGCTGCACCAGCAGCTTCTGGCAGGAAGTTTCCGGCCGGAGGGGTTCGAGGTGTCGTTTTCTGATGCAGGAGATCTGGAAGCAGTGCATGTGAAGTTCGGAAAAAATGGAAACCTTCATTTGCAGGGCAGGATTGACCGGATTGATACGGCGGAGACAGACGATACGATTTATGTGAAAGTAGTGGATTACAAATCAGGCATGACAAAATTTGATCCGGTATCGCTTTATTATGGGCTTCAGCTTCAGCTGGTGGTTTACCTGAATGCAGCTCTTGAGATGGAGCGCAGGCTTCATCCGGACAAAAAAGTAATACCGGCAGGGATATTTTACTATCATCTGGATGATCCGATTCTTGAAAAAGAAGTGGATAGCTCCAGAGAAGCGACGCAGGAAAAACTTTTGAAGAAATTACGGCCGGATGGCGTTTTAAACGGGGATGAAACGGTTCTGCGGCTTCTGGATCAGAGTATGCAGGGAGACTCCCTGGTGATTCCGGCAGGGCTTAAAAAGGACGGAAGTCTGAAAGCAACGTCCAGCGCTGTTTCGGAGGAGCAGCTCAAGCAGCTTTCGGGTTTTGTCTCCCATACCATACAGAAGATGGCGGGAGAGATTTTAGATGGCGTGATTGCGGCAGAGCCGTTTGAAGACCGCAGCGGAAGCGCCTGCGATTACTGTGATTATGCAGATGTGTGCGGTTTTGATAAAAGGATTCCGGAGAAGTGTCGGAAACGCAGGGCGACGCTTACGAAAGATGAGGCCTGGGAACGGATTTCACAGGAGGAAGATGAGTGGGGCAAATAGAAAACTGGCTGGGAAATTCAGCGTGGTAAAGCAGAGCGAAATTCAGCGGAGGAATACAGGGCAGTGAAGTGGACCGAAGAGCAGCAAAGGGTAATTGATGTAAGAGGAAAGAATATTCTTGTCTCTGCAGCAGCAGGTTCCGGAAAGACAGCAGTTTTGGTGGAGCGGATTTTGACAATTATTACAGATCAGAAAAAGCCGGTAGATATTGACCGACTTCTTGTAGTGACCTTTACGAATGCGGCTGCAGCTGAGATGCGGGAGCGGATTCGCGATGCGCTTGAGCGTCGTGCGGACGAAGAGCCGGATAATGTACATCTGCAAAGGCAGCTCGTGCTGGTACACAACGCGAAAATCACAACAATCCACAGTTTTTGCCTGCATGTGCTGCGCAATCATTTTCAGCTGGCCGGGATTGATCCGTCTTTTCGCGTCGCCGATGAGGGGGAGGTGCTGCTGCTTGAGCAGGAAGCGGTGGCGGAGGTGGTGAAAGATGCGTATGCACAGTATGCCGGAGCCAATACCCGGGAAGATGACGGAGAAGAAGCAGCTGAGACAGAAGAAGATGAAATAAGCGCAGAAGTAAATGAAAAGATAGACGGAAGAGGAGAGAAAGCGGGCAGAGAAACAGACGGAATAAAAGCGGAGGAATTCCGGGAGTTTCTGGAGCGGTTTTCACCGGGGAAGAGCGATCAGATGATCGAACAGACCATTCTTTCTCTGTACCATTTTGCCTTGGGGCAGCCGTGGCCAAAGCTGTGGCTGAAGCAGTGCCGGGGATTTTACAACAGCCCGCAGGAGAAATGGCAGGAGGCAGAATGGCTTGCCTATATAATAGAAGATACAAAGCAAATCCTGGCAGATGCGCAGGCGCAGACAGAAGAAGCGCTTCGCATTACAGAGGAGCCGGATGGGCCTTATCCGTATCAGAAAGCGCTGCTTTCGGATCTGGAGCTGATCAGGCAGCTGCGTACAGGCAGTGATTATGAGTCTTATGCAGGGCTGTTTCGGAATATGGCCCCTTATGCGCGGCTCGGAACGAAAAAAGATGCGGGGATTTCGGAGGAGAAAAAGCTGTTAGTGCAGGGGATGCGGGCAGCGGTGAAAGACACGCTTTCGGAGCTTCGGCAGCGCTATTATTATGATTCCGTGGAGGTGTTGTATCAGGAGCTTGCAGGCAGCGGTGGGAATATCCGGGTTCTGACACATCTGGCGGAAGCATTGATGGATGTTCTGGCAGAGAAAAAGGCGGAGAAAAATATTCTCGATTTTGGTGATCTGGAGCATTTGGCCCTGCAGGTTCTGGTAGAGCACCGAAACGGAGAAAATGTACCCACAGCGGCAGCCAGGGAGTACGCGGAGGGCTTTGAGGAGATCATGATTGACGAGTACCAGGACAGCAACCTGGTACAGGAGCTGATTTTGAGCAGTGTCAGTGGAAAAGATGAAGGCGTGCACAATCTTTTTATGGTGGGTGATGTCAAGCAGAGTATTTACCGGTTCCGTCTCGCAAGGCCGGAACTGTTTATGGAAAAATATAAAACGTATCAGGATGAAAAAGAATCCTCGTGCCGTATTGACCTGCACCGGAATTTCCGCAGCCGTGCAGAGGTGCTGGATGGCATTAACTATATTTTCCGCCAGATTATGACAGAAAAACTGGGCGGAATCGTGTATGATGAGGATGCGGCGCTGTATCCGGGCGCAGTTTTTGAACCTAGACTCGAGGAAGCGGATGAGTGTCTGGAAAGTGGAAGAAGAACGGAGGATACAGGGAAGCGCTTAGAGACTAATTCTGAGCAGAAACAAGCATTTTTGAATACAGAGTTTCTTTTGCTGGAAACGGAAGGTAAGGAAAAGCAGCGGGAGGAAGCTGCGCTGGTCGGCAGAAGGATTTGCGAGATCGTTGGCCGCGAGAATGTATGGGATAAGGAAACGGCGTGCTACCGTCCTGCCAGATACAGCGACATTGTAATTTTGCTGCGGAGTGTGACCGGCTGGTCGGATGCATTTGGAGAGGTATTGGGGGAGATGGGAATTCCCTGCTTTACCGGCTCCAGGACAGGCTATTTTTCGGCAGCTGAGATACGGATTGTGCTTTCTTATCTTCAGATTCTGGATAATCCGGTACAGGATATTCCGTTTGCGGCAGTTCTGCGCAGTGCAGTCGGAAAAGCAGAGGATGAAGAGCTGGCAAAGATACGGAGCTTTTCCGATCAGAAGTATTTTTATGACTGCTGCAGGGAGTATCAGAAAAACGGGCCGGATGCGGCGCTTAGAGAAAAGCTGGGACAGTTTTTTGAAGTATATGAAAGGCTGCGCGCGAAATGTGCGTATACGCCAGTATACCGGCTCATCTGGGAGCTGCTTGAGGTAACAGGCTACGGTGACTATGTGCAGGCGCTTCCCGCAGGGGAACAGAGAAAAGCAAATCTCGATATGCTAGTGGAAAAGGCGATTGCGTACGAGGCCACAAGCTACCGCGGACTTTATCATTTTGTGCACTATATTGACAATCTGAAAAAATATGAGATGGATTACGGTGAGGCAAGCATTGGCCTGGAAGCGTCGGATACGGTACGTATTATGAGCATTCATAAAAGTAAGGGCCTGGAGTTTCCTGTGGTATTTGTCTGCGGACTCGGAAAGAAATTCAATGAGTCCGATATCCGGAGCCGGGTCGTGATGCATCCGGAATTCGGAATTGCATGTGATTATGTGGATTTGGAGCTTCGGACACGCCAGGCAACACTTTTGAAAAAAGTAATACAGCATAAGACAGCATCAGAGAACCTCGGTGAGGAACTTCGCGTTCTCTACGTGGCAATGACACGGGCGAAGGAGAAGCTGATTCTGACCGGAGCGCTTCCGGATGCGCCATCCGCGATAGAAAAGTGGAAGGCAGCAGCTTTGTATCAGGGAGAGAGTCTTTCGTATTCCTGGCTGTTTGGCGCATCAACGTATCTGGACTGGGTGGCGCCTGCGCTCCTGCGCCATCCGTCCTCACGGACGTTGTTTGAGGCTGCGGAGCTTGAACCGGGGGAGACTACGCGGTTTTCCGGACAGGTTCCGCCGTATCATATGCAGCTTGTTACACAGCAGGAAAATATGCAGCAAGCCATTGCAGCAGAGAGCGATAAGACGGTGCGCCTTGGGCAGCTTTTGCAGCTGGATACCGGCATCTGTTATGACGGGGAGACGCATGCGTATCTGGAACAGGTTTTTGCAGCAGTTTATCCGCATGCGGGAGACGGGGAGATCATCGGAAAGCTGTCTGTATCAGAACTGAAAAAACTTTCCCGTATACCGGAGGAAGAGGAAAGCCAGGAGCTGTACCAAACGGAAACTGTGGTACCGCTGATTCCGGCCTTTTGTCAGGAAAAACTGCCGCTTGCCGGTGCAGCCAGAGGTACAGCTTACCATACGTTTATGGAAAATCTTGATTATTTCAGAAAAGAGGAACTGGAATTACAGTTGGAAGAACTGGTAAGGTGTGGTAAAATGTCACAGGAAGAGAGTATGGCGCTCTGTCTGGACGATATCAGGCATTTTCTGAAAACGCAGAGCGGGGCGCGTATGGAGCAGGCAGCCCGGAATCAGATGCTATTCCGGGAGCGGCCGTTCGTACTAGGCGTGCCGGCGAACGAGATCAGAAGCGGCTGGAATCCGCAGGAGACCGTTCTGGTACAGGGGATTATTGACGCATATTTTTTGGAGGAAGGGCAGATTTCTGTTCTTGATTATAAGACAGACCGGGTAACCCATGCGCAGGAGCTTGCGGATAAATACCGTGCACAGCTTGATTATTATGCGCTTGCGCTTGAACGGCTGACAGGATGTAAAGTAAAGGATAAGATCATTTATTCGTTCCATCTGGGAGAGGACATTGTATTATGAAAAAATGGATTCGAAAAAATAAACCGTATGAGACAGAAGAACTGGAAAATTTACAAAATTATCAGGCAGTGGCAAAGGAAGGCAGAGATGCAGAGCGTCTGGAGCGAAGGCGTTCGCGCAGATTTTTTCTGGCAGCGTTTTTGTTGTCTGTGCTGGCAGCCGGAATCGGATTTATTTCTCTTGGCGTGTGGCCATTCGGGGATAAGACGGTACTGATTATTGATTCGCTGCATCAGTATCTTCCATTTTATACAGACATGCATGAGAAGCTGCAAAGCGGTGAATCGCTTCTGTATTCTTTTTCCGGGGGACTTGGTTACAACTTCTGGTCCACGTATGCATATTATATGGCAAGCCCGCTGAATTTTCTGATGGCGCTGATTCCGAAGGAAAATGTCTGTGATTTCATGGATCTGATGATTCTTCTGAAAATCGGGCTGTGCAGCGGATGTTTTTCCTGGTATCTGCATAAAAGAGATCCGGAGCGTAAATTTCTTCCAGTTGCATTTGGAATGGCTTTTGGGCTGAGCAATTTTGTGATTGGTTATTATTTCAACCTGATGTGGCTGGACAGTGTGGCAATGCTGCCGCTGATTATGATGGGAATTGAACGCATCACGCAGGGGAAGAGCGGGCGGCTGTTCGGGCTGTCTCTGTTTTACGGGCTGTGGTGCAATTACTATATCGGTTTTATGCTCTGTATTTTCTCCTGCCTGTATTTTCTGGTGCGCTGGATTTCCCAGAAAACGATTACCTGGAAACGGGTCGGAAAAAGCTGCCTGACTTTTGCATGGTATGCGCTTCTGGCAGGCGGAATGGCGGCAGTGGTATTGCTTCCGGCTTTTCGGGGACTTGGCACCTCGGAGTCCATGCAGGGAAACACATTTCCGACAACGATCAAATTTTATGAGAGCCTGGCAGAGCTGCTGGAAAACCATATGGCTTTTCTGGAGCCGGTCAATATTTCCAGTACGCAGGTGGGTCTGAACATTTACTGCGGCATTCTGACGGTATTGCTGGCTGTAATGTATCTGTTTGACAAAAAAATCCGCCTGAGGGAGAGACTGGCGCATTACGGGCTTTGCGCGCTTCTGGTGCTCAGCTTTGCGTTTAATATCCTGAATTATATCTGGCATGGGTTCCACGTGCAGAACGGGCTGCCCAACCGCTTTGCCTTTCTTTATGTGGCGGTTCTGCTTGTGATGGCGTTTGATGCGCTGGGACATATCCGCAGTTTTCATCCGGTAAAGCTGCTGCTTTCCCTGGCAATTCCGGCCGGGTTCCTGGTATTTTGTTATCTGCACCGCGGAGACGAAATTGAGCCGTACATTTATTTTATTTCTATAGGAATTTTAGTGCTCTATTTCGGGCTGATTCTGATCGGGCGTTTTGCGTACGGGCTGAAGAAGTCTGTTTACTGTGCTATGATTTCCGTAGTGATGCTGGTGGAGCTCTGCTCGAATGCCGTATACGGGATTATCTGTAACCATGGCGTGACACGAAGTATTTATATTGCAGATCAGAAATCCTATCAGAATATGATAGACCGGCAGGACGAAGAGGGCTTTTTCCGCAGTGAGGTAGACCGGCAGAGAATGCGGAATGTGACAATGTATGCGGGCGGACATGGTCTGGTTATGTTTAATTCCACAATGCATGAATCAGTGATAGAGTTCTGCGACAGTCTTGGCATTGAGGCGCGTACGAATAAAAACGGTTATCTTGGAGTCACAAAGCTGATCAATGACGTGCTGGGCATCCGTTATGTGGCGTCCCCGTCGAAGGTTGCAAGTACCATGTATCAGTTCGAACGGGTGGATGAGGATGGTGATCTGGCGCTTTATAAAAACGACCAGGCTCTTTCGCTTGGTTTTATGGTGGATGATGCAATCGCAAACTGGGATATCGAGGCATCGGAACCGCTTCTGGTGCAGAACAGTTTTGTAGAGCTGGCGACCGGTCTGGAGCCTATCTATGTGCTGGACCGCTGCATTGATATGGAAGACGGACAGAACTATGGCATAAAGATTCCGGATAACAAGCAGGTTTATCTTTGCATTGACACAAGAGTATCAGGGATTACGTTAAATACGCCGGAATATACGAAGAGCTATGATGATTACACGGACCATTTATATGTGATTAACGCTTCAGCAGAAAATAATATGGCCGATTTTACCGTGACGTTGAACGAGAACCAGACTTCGGTGCAGGCACAGGTTTATACATGTTCGAACGAAGCGTATCAGAAGGTGATTGATAAGCTTTCTGAGAGCCAGCTTACCGATGTGGTGGTAAAGGGAAACAAAGTAAGCGGAACGATTCATGCAGCAAAGGACGGTACGCTGCTTTTGACTGTGCCTTATGACCAGGGCTGGAGTATTACGGTGGACGGGAAAGAAACAGAATATTTCCCGATCGGAAAAGCACTGACCGGCCTGCATGTCGGAGCAGGGGAACATACAATCAAAATGAAATTTACGCCGCCAGGACTGCCGCTTGGCCTGCTTCTTACAGTGGTCTGTGCAATACTCTATGTGCTGTCCGGTATATGGGAGCATCGTCATCCGCTGTGGTTTGTGCGGGAAAGTGAAGAATTTGAATCAGATGAAGAAGATGAAGAGATGGAAGAAGAGGGGACAGAAGAGATGAAGCAGAGATTTTCTGAGAAAGCGGAGAAGTTCCAAACCGGCATTTTTGCAGTTCTGAATGAGAAAAAGAATGAGATGCAGGCGCAGGGAAAGGAAATTTATAATCTTTCTATTGGGACACCGGATTTTGCTCCGGCGCAGCATATTGTGGATGCAGTCAGTGAGGCTGCAAAAGACCCGGAGAATTATAAGTACGCACTGACCGAGCTGCCGGAGCTTTTAGAGGCAGCGCAGAATTTCTTTTACCGCCGTTTTGGCCTGGAGCTTAAAAAAGAAGAGATTATGATGATGTATGGGTCGCAGGAGGGAATGGCGCATATCGCATGGACGCTCTGCAATCCGGGTGATCTTGTTTTGGTTCCGAATCCGGGGTATCAGATTTTCAGCGTTGGGCCCGGACTTTGCGATGCAACGGTGTGGCCGTACCCGTTATATGCAGAAAATGGATTCCTTCCGAAACTGGATGAGATTCCGGAGGATGTTGCGCGCAGGGCAAAGCTTATGCTTGTAAGTTATCCGGGAAATCCCTGCTGTAAACTGGCGTCGGATGCCTTTTATGAAGAACTCATCGCTTTTGCAAAGAAATATGATATTGTGGTGCTTCACGACAATGCCTATGCAGATCTGGTATTCGGCAGGCAGGGAGGCTCCTTCCTGTCTTATGAAGGGGCAATGGATGTTGGCATTGAGTTTTATTCTCTGTCCAAAACATTCAACTATACAGGCGCTCGTGTTTCCTTTGCAATCGGAAACGAAGAAATCATCCGCAAGTTCCGGGCCATGCGGACGCAGTTCGACTATGGTACATTTCTTCCGGTACAGTACGGGGCGCTTGCAGCACTTACGGGACCGTTTGAGCGCGTGCTGGAGCAGTGCGAAGAATACGAAGAGCGAAGCAGGGCTCTTTGCAGCGGATTGCGAGAGATTGGATGGGAAGTTCCCGACAGTGAAGGCACGATGTTTGTGTGGGCTCCGCTGCCGGCCGGATATACGAGCGCAGAGAAGTTTGCACTGGATTTGATGGAAAAGTCGGGTGTCATCTGCGTGCCGGGAACCGAATTCGGGAGCCTTGGAGAAGGGTATGTGCGGATGGCGCTGGTATTACCGGTGGAAAAACTTCAGGAAGCAGTTGCAAGGATTAAAGAGAGTGGAATCCTGGATCAGGATATAGCGGAACAAGAAAAGAGAGCGGAATCCTGGACCAGGATATAGCAGAACGGTAAAAGAGAGCATAGCTGAAAGGCTTTGGTTCTGTGGTCAGGGTTTAGTGATTTAAGAAGAAAGCGGGAAATGGAGAAGAAGGTATGCAGGATTTAATGGAACGATTGCAGGAAGCGGCAGGACCGGAATGTGTTTTTAGCCAGGAGCCGATGTGCAGACATACAACGTTTCGGATCGGAGGGCCGGCGGATCTTTTTGTGGCGCCGGATACAGTGGAGAAGGTGGCACAGGTGATTCGTGTCTGCCGGGAAGCAGGCGTACCGTTTTATGTAATCGGAAACGGAAGCAACCTCCTGGTATCAGATGGCGGATACCGCGGCGTGATTGTACAGATTTATAAAAATCTGAGTGCGGTTCAGATAGAGGATGGAATGATTTCAGCCGAAGCAGGCGCAATGCTTTCTGTGATTGCAAAGAAGGCTATGGCATCTTCTCTGACCGGTTTTGAGTTTGCTTCAGGAATTCCCGGAACAATCGGAGGGGCAGTTGTGATGAATGCAGGAGCTTACGGCGGTGAGATGCGGGATGTACTGCAGGAAGTGACTGTCCTGACAAAAGAGGGGGAGATCAGAACTGTTTCTGCGGAGGAACTGAAGCTGGGATACCGTTACAGTGTGATTCCGGAGCGGGAATGGATTGTTCTTGCGGCAAAGCTGAAGCTTAACGCAGGTGATCCGGAAGTGATCCGGAAACGGATGGAGGAATTGAAGGAACAGCGGATAACAAAGCAGCCGCTTGATCTGCCGAGCGCAGGGAGTACGTTTAAGCGGCCGGAGGGTTATTTTGCCGGAAAGCTGATTATGGATGCCGGACTTCGCGGGTTCAGCGTAGGCGGAGCCCAGATTTCACAGAAACATTGTGGATTTGTAGTAAATACAGGAAATGCGACAGCAGAGGATGTTCAGGAACTGATCCGGGAGGTACGGGCAAAAGTGAAAGAACAGTTTGGCGTGGAGCTTGAGCCGGAAGTGAAGATGCTGTAACGTATACGTGGAAAGAACAGGTTGAAAAATGCGTTTTGTAATTGTAACAGGAATGTCAGGAGCCGGGAAAAGTACGGCTTTGAAGATACTGGAGGACGAGGGGTATTTTTGTGCAGACAATATCCCGCTTCCGTTGGTAGAAAAATTTGCAGAGCTGTCAGTCATGCAGGAAAATGGCCACGACAGAGTGGCGCTTGGGCTTGATGTTCGCAGCGGCATGGAAATCAAAAAAATTCAGCAGGTGCTTGAGCGGCTTGTAGCCAGGGAAATTCACTATGAGATTCTGTTTCTTGAAGCAGGAGACCGCGTTTTGCTGAAACGTTATAAAGAGACGCGCCGGAGCCATCCGCTTGCGCGGGCAGGCAGAATTGAGGAGGGAATTGCTCTGGAACGGGGCGTACTGCAGTTTCTGAAAGAGCAGGCAGACTTCATTATAGATACGTCAAACCTTCTCACCCGCGAACTGCGCAGTGCCCTGGAAAAAATTTTTGTAAACAGCCAGGAATATCACAACATTTATATCACAGTGCTTTCCTTTGGTTTTAAATACGGAATTCCGGCGGATTCGGATTTGGTATTTGATGTGCGTTTTCTGCCGAATCCCTTTTATGTGGATGAATTGAAGCGAAAGACCGGGCAGGATGCAGAGGTGCAAGAATTTGTGATGCAGACAGAGACAGCACAGCTTTTTCTGAAAAAACTGGTGGATATGATTGAGTTTCTGCTTCCGAACTATGTGGCGGAGGGAAAGAACCAGCTCGTGATCAGCATCGGCTGTACCGGCGGGCAGCACCGTTCCGTGACATTGGCAGAAAAATTGTACGAACGGCTTGGCATGCATGCAGAATACGGGTTACGGCTGGAACATCGGGAGATGAAAGCATGGAGGCTGTAACCACAGCTGGGATAAAGCAGAAACAGAAGGGTGAGCGGAGGCGCAAATGTCATTTTCAGTGGATGTAAAAAATGAATTGTCACATCAGATTTCTTCCGCCAGGCATTGTAATCTGGCAGAGCTGGCGGCACTTATTGGGATGTGCGGTTCGATTTGTATTTCTTCTTTTGGAAAGTACAGCATAAGAATCCGTACCGAAAACGTTACCGTTGCAAGAAAGTGCTTTACATTATTGCAAAAAGCATTTAATATAAGAAGTGGTGTTTCCGTTTCCTTACATAAAGGAAATAAAAAGAGCAGTCCGATTTATACAGTGCTTGTCAAATCGCATGAGGTGGTGGTCAAAATCCTTCATGCGCTGAAGCTTTTGAATGCAGACGGAGAAGTAGCTGAGTGTGTGTCACCGGCAAATCAGCTTCTGGTGCAGAAATCCTGTTGCCGGAGAGCGTTTATCCGCGGAGCATTTTTGAGCGCGGGGTCAATCAGCAATCCGGAGAAGGCATATCATTTTGAGATTGTATGCGCTTCCATGGAACGTGCCGTGCAGCTTCAGGCGCTGATTCGTACGTTTGGCCCGGATGCCAAAATTGTACAGCGTAAAAAGCATTTTATTGTGTATATTAAAGAAGGAGCTCAGATTGTTGATATGCTGAACGTTATGGAGGCGCATATTTCGCTGATGAATCTGGAAAATATCCGGATTGTGCGCGATATGAGAAACAATGTGAACCGGAAGGTGAATTGTGAAGCAGCCAATATCAACAAAACGGTAAATGCAGCAGTAAGACAAATGGAGGATATCCGATATCTTCAGGCGGCGAAGCGTTTGGAAAAGCTTCCTGCCGGCCTTGCGGATATCGCTGTGCTGCGGCTGGCAAATCCTGATGCATCTTTAAAAGAACTGGGGGCAATGCTGGAGCCGCCGGTAGGCAAATCCGGAGTGAATCACAGGCTTCGAAAGCTTAGTCAGCTGGCAGAGGAGTTAAGGCAAAACAAGGAGGAATACGATTATGACCAAGAGAGAAATCACGATACAGCTTCCAAGCGGTCTGGAGGCCAGGCCAGTAGCATTGTTGGTTCAGGTGGCCAGTCAGTATGAAAGTGAGATTCACGTGGAGAGTGAAGGCCGGAATGTGAATGCGAAGAGTATTATGGGCATGATGACATTAGGGCTTGCATCCGGTGAAAAAGTCGTGGTAACGGCAAATGGCTCTGACGAAGCGGCAGCTCTTCAGAATATAGAAGATTTTTTAAGTGCAGCAAAATAGTGATCTAGCTTATGGAAAGCTGATTACAGGGCTCGCGCGGCGGTTCCTGTAATATAAGAATATGGAAAAGGGCATCCCAAATGTGTGCAGGCATTTTGGTATGTCCTTTTTCAGACCGGTCATATGAAAAGCGTTGCAAGGGATTGGATTTGCGCGGGTAATTGACCAGGCAGCACTGGAACGGATATCTTGCAAATGCTGCGAAAATTTGATTTGGGAAAGGAAGAGTTTTATGGACATCAGTACAGCGACAAGCCTCGATATGCCATTTGTTTTTGAGTTGTATCAGAAGGCATTTCCGTCAGAGGAACGTAAACCATTTTCTCTGATTCAGCGTAAGGCAGCTATGGGATATATGGAAATTCTGGTGCTAAAAGAGTATGGGAAGCGCTGCGGATTTGCGATTACGGCTCTTGGACAGGATATCGTACTTCTGGATTATTTTGCAATTGCAGAGGAGTATCGTGGAGAGGGACTTGGGAGTGAGGCATTGCTTTTGCTTCGGGAACTGTATCGTGAGAACCAGTTTTTTCTTGAAATTGAGGAGCTTGATTCATCGCAGCCGAATGCGCAGGAGCGTGTCCGGCGTAAGAATTTTTATCTGAGAAACGGAATGCTGGAAACCGGAATCCATGTGAGCCTTTTTCATGTAAAGCTGGAACTGCTTGCTTCCAGACCAGGGCTGTGCTATGAGGAATGCGAGGAAGTGTACCGGGAAATGCTCGGAGCCGCGTATCGGAATATGGTAAAAAAACTCTGAAAAATATATGGATCTATGTTTCGGTAACAAAGGGCAGAGAGGAACAGATGGTTATGAATCGGGAAGAAATAAAGGAGCTGCTGCTTGGATTAGCGGATCCGGAGTTTAAAAAATTTAACGATAAGATTATAAATTGCAGCGTTGCGCCGAGTATTGGCATACGCGTGCCCAAAATGCGGGAGATTGCGCGTCAGTTGGGAAAAAACGGGTGGCAGGAGTATCTGGAGGAAATGGAAAAGGTTGACCCTGGGCGGGAGCTTTTTCAGGAAGAACATATGCTTCAGGGAATGGTGATCGGCTGTGCCGTGATGAGTGATGAGGAACGGGTGCGTCATCTGGAGCTGTGGATTCCGGGAATTCTTTCATGGGGCGACTGTGACTGCTGTGTATCAGGTTTTAAGTTTATGAAAAAAAATCAGGATTTCTGGTTTGCTTATAACACGTCATGGCTGGCAGGAGACCGAAAGGGTTCTGCGGCATCGGACTGTGCGGCCAATGGCGCGGAGGATTCAGCGGATGAATTCTGTATTCGATATGCGATTGTGTCTCTGATGCAGTATTTTATCAATGATACATATATTGACCGGCTGCTCGAAATATTTGCATCAAATTTTGCAAAGCCGGGGATTGATACACCGTATTATATAAAAATGGCGCAGGCATGGGCACTTTCTGTCTGTTTTGTGAAGTACCGTGATCAGACCCTGCAGCTTTTTGAGAACCAGACTTTGCAGCCCTGGGTACAGAATAAGGCAATCCAGAAATGCAGGGAATCTTACCGGGTATCTCCGGAGGATAAAGCCCGGTTAAATGCGCTCAAGATATGACAGGCGAAGCGCGCAGAAGGATAAAACATCTATGGAAATACGTTCAGTACAAAAAAATACTTTAAAATATGCCTGGAAGGCTTCGATACCGGTTATGGCAGGATACGTTGTCCTGGGAATTGGTTTTGGCGTGCTTTTGGAGGACAAGGGCTATGGCTGGTGGTGGGCAGCATTGATGAGCCTCACCATATATGCGGGGTCCATGCAATATGTGGCAGTAGATCTTCTGGCCGGAGGCGCGACCATCGTATCAGCAGCGCTGATGACAGTTTTTGTGAATATACGCCATGTTTTTTACGGGCTTACAATGCTTGAAAAGTACAATGCAGCAGGACGGGAAAAGCCATATCTGATCTTTGCTCTGACAGACGAGACTTTTTCACTTGTCTGTTCTGCACAGCTGCCGGAAGGGATAGATGAGAAAAAATATTATCTGTATGTTTCTTTGTTGAATCAATGCTATTGGGTGGTCGGCAGCGTGATCGGTGCGGTTGCAGGGACAGTAATTCCGTTTTCATCGACCGGAATCGATTTTGCGATGACAGCACTGTTTGTCGTGATATTTGTAGAACAGTGGGAGAAGACAAAGCAGCACCTTCCGGCAGTTTCCGGTATTGTTATTTCTGTTTTGTGCCGGATTGTTTTCGGTGCATCCGGATTTCTGATACCTGCCATGATCGGAATTCTGGCAGCAATGCTTTTGGAGAAGCGCTGGCTGGAAGGGGAAGGGGGCAAACCGTTATGAATAATACGGCTCATTCTCTGATTTTGGTAGCAGTTATTGCGGGGATTACGATTTTGCTCCGTTTTCTTCCGTTTCTTGTATTTCGAAGCGGTGCACCGAAAACGGTTCTGTATCTTGGAAAAGTGTTGCCGTATGCGATCATAGGAATGCTGGTGGTATACTGCCTGAAAAATGTTTCCTTCACAGATGGTTCGCATGGGATTTCCGAAATACTGTCAGTGGGGCTTGTTGTGGCGCTTCATAAATGGAAGCATAATACGCTGCTCTCTGTCGCAGTGGGGACCGCTTGCTACATGGTGTTGGTACAGGCGGTATTCTGAGAAGATCTGAAAAGACCGGCTGAAAGCTCAAATTAAAGATTAAAAAATGAAAAAGATTAAAAAATAAAAAGATGAAAAAATAAAAAGATGAAAAAATAAAAAGATAAAAAAATAAAAAGATAAAAAAATAAAAAGATAAAAAAATAAAAAGATGAAAGAAGTAAAATAAGCAGAAAATCAAGGAAATAAATCAGTATCTGAACATTATAATTCAGCGAAAAGAGGAGAAAAGGAAAGGGAGCGGAGTATGAAAAAACCAGTTTTAGTTGTGATGGCTGCAGGGATGGGAAGCCGCTATGGCGGTCTGAAACAGATTGATCCGGTGGATGAATATGGGCACATTATTATGGATTTTTCTATTTATGACGCAATTCGTGCAGGCTTTGAAAGGGTTATTTTTATTATCAAACGAGAGAACGAGGAGAGCTTTCGTGCCGCCATTGGCAACCGGATTGAAAAACAGATTGAAACATCGTATGTTTTTCAGGATTTGCATGATATTCCGGACGGGTTTGAAGTACCGGAGGGAAGGGTGAAGCCCTGGGGAACGGGTCATGCTGTTATGAGCTGTATCGGGGTTGTGGACGGACCTTTTGTTGTCATCAATGCGGACGACTATTATGGAAGCAATGCATTCCGGATGGCGTACCGGTTTTTGACAGAGAATGAAGATGACAGACAGTATCATTATATGATGGTAGGGTACAGGCTCGAAAATACACTGACTGAAAACGGACATGTGGCACGCGGCATTTGCGTGACAGACGAAGAGGGGTACCTGATTAAAATTAATGAGCGCACCCATATTGAGAAACGGGGAAATGAGACGATGTATACAGAGGATGAGGGGCAGACGTGGACCGTGATTCCTGCTGGCAGTACTGTGTCTATGAATATGTGGGGATTTACAAACAGTATCCTGAAAGAGTTGAAACAGAGATTTTGCAGGTTCCTGGCTGATAATTTAGAAAAGAATCCGCAGAAATGTGAGTATTTCCTTCCGTTTGTTGTAGATGAACTGCTCCAGGAACGGCGTGCGGCCGTTCAGGTACTGCGGTCAGAGGATAAATGGTTTGGCGTTACCTATAAGGAAGATAAGCCTCAGGTAGTAGCTGCAATTCGTGAGCGGAAAGCACAGGGACTGTACCCGGAAAAATTGTGGGAATAACGATAGATAGAAAGAAGATAAAAACAGTATTAAAAACAGTATAGATACGATTTATATAAAAAAGCGTCTCAGATTTTGCTATTCCGGAGGCGCTTTTTTTCGTATGTAGAATTTGTCCTTATGCGTTTAAGTGGAGTATACGGGATTCGAACCCGTGACCTCCACACTGCCAGTGTGGCGCGCTCCCAGCTGCGCTAATACCCCATTTTTATTGTACAATACTGTTTCTATTATACCATGCAGAGGGCAAAAAGCAATAGAATTTTAGGAATTGTTTTGAGGTACTGTTTGGATAAACTACTATGGGTATGAGGAGGGATGCACGCTTCATTTGTTTGACGCATATATTACGTTAAGCTGATAAAAAGGAGATTTTTATGAAAAGAAAAGTTTTGTCACTCGCATGCTCTTTTGCGCTGATGCTTGGCAGTATGACTGGCGTTACGGCAGCAGAGGAGGCGGAGAAAGCACCGGAGCTTCAGGAGGTCACGTTAAACGAAGTAGCGCACTCTATTTTTTATGCGCCGCAGTATGCAGCAATTGAGCTGGGGTACTTTGAAGAAGAGGGGATTGCACTGACGCTGGTTACAGGCTTTGGGGCGGATAAAACCATGACCGCTCTTTTGTCCGGTGAAGCAGATATTGGATTTATGGGATCTGAGGCATCGATTTATACGTACAGCGGCGGCGCTCAGGATACTCCTGTAAACTTTGCGCAGCTGACACAGCGCGCCGGTAATTTCCTGGTGGCAAGAGAAGAAATGCCGGACTTTTCCTGGGAAGATTTGAAAGGGAAGGATGTGCTCGGAGGAAGAAAGGGCGGTATGCCGGAAATGGTATTTGAGTATATTCTCCGGCAGAATGGCATTGATCCGCAGGCAGACGTGAACATTGACCAGTCTATTGATTTTGGTTCTACAGCAGCCGCTTTTTCCGGCAATCAGGGAGAATTTACGGTAGAGTTTGAACCGGGAGCAACGACGCTGGAAAAAGAGGGCGTTGGATATGTAGTTGCTTCTCTGGGAACGGATTCCGGCTATGTTCCGTATACGGCGTACAGCACAAAGACCAGTTATATGGAAGAACATCCGGAGCTGGTGCAGGCGTTTACGAATGCGCTTCAGAAGGGAATGGATTATGTAAATTCCCATACGCCGGAGGAGATTGCTGAGACAATTGCACCGCAGTTCGCTGAGACAGATATTGAGACAATTACAACCATCGTGAGACGTTATTATGAGCAGGATACGTGGAAAGAAAACCTCGTATTTGAAAAGGAGAGCTTTGAGCTTTTGCAGGATATTCTGGAAGACGCAGGAGAACTGGAAGAACGGGTTCCGTATGAAGCGCTTGTAAACACAGAATATGCAGAAACGGCAGCGAAATAAATAGCGGCAGCATAGTCCGGACCGTAAAAAGCTGCGGATTAAGGCATTTGTTGAATTTTATTTGGTTTCTGGTTATAATAAGTAAGGACGCCCTGGCAGAGGCTGCGGGGCGTTCTGTTTTTTTATCGTATAGGAAACTGGTTCCAGGAAAGTAAAAGGCAAGCGTAGATCAGCAAAGACGGCAAGAGTTTTCGCTGATGGAAGCATTAAAAGGAGATGAGAAAATGAGATATGTATTAGATTCTCATGCGCATACGATTGCGAGTGGTCATGCGTATAATACAATCTATGAGATGGCGCAGACGGCGGCGGAAAAAGGCCTTGAGCTGCTTGCGCTGACGGAGCATGCAATGGCAATGCCCGGAACCTGCCATGAGTTTTATTTTTTAAATCTTAAGGTTTTGCCAAGGCAGATGTTTGGCATTGAGGTGCTGTTTGGAACAGAAGCGAATATTATGGATTTTGATGGGAAGCTTGATATGGAACAGGCACTTCTGGAGCAGATGGATGTTGTGGTGGCCAGCTTGCACACCCCGTGTATCAGGCCGGGGACACAGGCAGAGAATACGAGAGCGTATCTGAAAGCAATGGAAAATCCCGCAGTAAATATCATCGGGCATCCGGATGACGGGCGTTATCCGGTGGATTATGAGGAGCTTGTGGCAGCGGCAAAGGAGCATCATGTTCTGCTGGAGCTGAATAACAGTTCACTGAGTGCGAAGGGTGCGCGCAAGGACCCGGTGCCGAATGACAGAAAGATGCTGGAATTATGCCGCACTTATAAGACGCCGATTATTGTAAACAGTGACAGCCACTGTGCTGCCGATGTTGGAGGCCATGGATATGCAGACAAGCTTTTGGAAGAGCTGGATTTTCCGGAGGAGCTTGTCGTGAACCGAAGTGTGGAGGAGTATAAGAAATATATCAATCGGTTCCGGAGACAGAAGCAATAAAAAATGCGGGACATAGCTGCGGGGAGCATAAGTTCTTAAAAATATATAAAACGCTTTACAGCGTTAAAGTAACGTGTTAAAATAAAAAAGAATGCAGTTTTGCAACCATCGATATAGGAGAGGGCTGGATATGAGTAAAAAGATTCACACTGACGCAGTGGATGAGCTGTTTGAGGCTGTGATGTGTCTCAGAAACAAAGAAGAGTGCTATCTGTTTTTTGAGGATGTATGTACGATCAATGAGCTGCTTTCGCTTTCTCAGCGGTTTGAAGTGGCGCATATGCTGAAGGAGAAAAAAACGTATCTGGAGATTGCTGAAAAGACCGGCGCTTCTACGGCAACGATCAGCCGTGTGAACCGTTCCCTGAATTATGGGAACGATGGATACGAGATGGTTTTTGCGCGTATGAAAAACGGTGAGACCCGGGAAAATAAAGAAGACTGATGCGACGTACATAAAAGAAGCTTATTATTTCAGTTTCGAAAAGGGCTGTGCAGAAATACGGATTTTGCACAACCCTTTTTGCGTTAGTCTTATATTTCGGACCCTGGCTATTTTTTGCCGCCAGGCAATGTGGGAAGCGAATCCACCATTTTTTCGATTACCTCTTTTTTCAGGTAAATGTCAAAGCTGAGCAGGCAGATAAAAGAAAAGAGCTGCATGAATTCCCGTTTTTCTTCCGGGCAGTCTTTAAAGGAATTCGCGGCGTGATGAAAGCTGTCCGTGATATCCTGGATGGTTTCGCTGATCTGTGTTTTTCCGAGCGAATATATTTCTGAATAGATATTCTGAATATTGTAATCCTGGTCTGCGTTAAAAAAGTGCTCCGTTACTGGCGTTAAAATGGCCTGAATGTCTCCGAGCGGGAGGAAGCTTTTAAAATAATAGATAAAGATCAGCACCAGCATGTGTTCTTTGCTGTAGCGTTTCTTCTGAGGAGGCGGCAGGAGCTTGTTTTTGGTATAATTGTTTATCATGGTTTTGGTGAGGATTTTGTCGTCTTCATAGCGTTTGGAGCCTTCGAGATGCTCTTCCATGAAGTGTGTCACCTGATCCATATATAAATCAATGTTCGGAATATCATTCAACTGAATGTGATCCGTATTTGCCATCTGTTTCAGAACCTCAGACAGAAGTTTTGTGTATTCCTGTTTCATGAATTCACCTCTTTTTACAAACTGTATTAAGGATTTGCAAAACGTCGGGAAAAGTTTTGCAATGATCTGTTCCTAAACTGGATTATACAGTTTTTGAAACGATATGACAAGTGTGAAATGGAGAGACAAGGCTTGAAGGAAGCGAAAAAACAGGAGAAAGGCTTGGAAAAGGCAGTCTTAAAATAACTGTGCGAAGAGAATTTATGGTTGCAAGGAAAGCCCGTATCAGGTAAAATAAAAGTTACGGATTGAGTCAGGTTCTGTCAGAATATTGAAGATTTTTGCGAATTACAGAAGGTTCTGTGATGATAGAAAAAGAAA
>CAOJHI010000014.1 GCA_948436005.1 uncultured Lachnospiraceae bacterium | reverse complement strand
TATTTATGGAACGCGGGGGGTATGCAGGGTAACAGCGGTTGGAACGCTAATAATTCCTGGTGTTCCAAAAGACAGGGTATACTATACACTGGAGCCATATTACACAGGGGGCATGATTTATGTACCGGTGGAATCCGCAGGGAATGTGATGCGTCCGATTATGAGCCGGGAGGAGGTCAGGGCACTTCTCAGCTGCATTCCAGAGATCGAAGAGCTTTGGGTTCCGGATGAAAAGCAGCGCGAGCATATGTATAAAGAAAGCATTCGAAGGTGTGATAACAGAAAATTGATTCAGATAATAAAAACAATTTACAGGCGCAATCAGCACCGCATGTCAGAAGGGAAAAAGGTAACAACGACAGATACGAAATACTTTAAGCTGGCGGAGGAGAATCTGTACGGAGAACTGGCAGTTTCATTTGACATGGAGAAAGAAAACGTTAAAAATCTAGTCGTAGAACGTCTGAAAATGGCAGACTGTACGGACTGATAGGATAGTCAATCTCGTGATTATTTCAATTTAAGATCATTATTTGAATTTAAGATCAGTATTCTTTTTTGGGACGCGGGGGTACCGCATTAAGGCAATACCATTTTAAGGATAAAAGGCCCTTTTCAAAATGATTTTTATCTGGTATTATTCTCTCTTAATGCGACAGCCCCTACGCGAAAAGGCTTGTATAAAGAATCAACTTTTGTTTTGGTTCAGGCTCCGGTTGCAGGGACTTTAGCGGAATTACTGGTGTAATGCGGGCCCTTTTTACTGTCTGCCTGCATGCAGCCTGGGGCACAGTTCAGGCAAAACTGGTACATTTTTTCATAAGCTTCAAGCTCAGCCTCAGAGGATGGGAGCGCCGGAATGAGGCCAGTACAGTCCATAGAAGAACAGATACTTTTTGAAAAGCAGGAATCAGAGAAGGTTAAATCTTCTGCTGATTTTTTTGTTTTGTTGGATTTTTCAGACATAGGAGCTCCTTTCGGTTGTAACATAGTTTAGAGTTAAAATAATCTCTGTTATCAGTGTGAGCAATTGTCCAAAACATATTCTTTGAAAAAAATAGGAATTAAACGTTGCATTATTATTAAACTTATGATATGATAAATATCACATAAAATATAAAGAATAAGAGGCGGTTATTTGTTCAGTAAAGTGAAATCTGCAGCGATTTGTGGGATTGAAAGCAGAATAATTTCAGTTGAGGTAGATGTGGCCAATGGCCTGCCGCAGTTTTCAATGGTAGGTTTTTTAAATGCACAGGTGCGGGAAGCACAGGACCGGGTGCGGACAGCGATCAAGAATTCAGGATATCATCTTACACCGAAAAAGGTGACAGTGAATCTGGCCCCGGCGGATATTCGGAAGTCAGGACCGGGCTTTGATTTGCCGATTGCGGTTGCAGTTATGGCATCTTACGGTTTTTTTTCGCAGGATATGCTGGAAGATATTTTTCTCGCGGGCGAGCTGGGGCTCGATGGGAGTATTCGCGGTATATGCGGGGTGTTGGGGATGGTGATGGAGGCGCGTCGGGCAGGCTGCAAGAGCTGTATTATTCCCGAGGAAAATATCAGAGAGGGAGCCGTCATTCAGGGAATACAGGTCTTTGGCGCAAGCCATTTAAAGGAGGTAGTGGAACACTTTATTTCATGCCGCAAATTGCATATAGCTTTTATTAATATAGAAGAAAAATTTTCAGAAAAACCTGTCCGTACAGCACTTGATTTTGCAGATATCAGGGGGCAGCATACCCTTAAGAGAGCTGCTGAAATTGCGGCTGCCGGGATGCACAATCTTCTGATCAGCGGTGCGCCAGGCTCGGGGAAGACAATGATTGCCAGCCGTATTCCGGGGATTCTGCCATTGATGGACATTGAGGAGTCGTTGGAGGTATCACAGATACACAGCGTAGCTGGACTGCTTCCTCCTTCGGGAATTTTGCGTGAACGGCCTTTTCGGATGCCGCACCATACCGTATCTCCGGTTGCCCTGACAGGGGGAGGGACTGTGCCGCGCCCAGGCGAGATCAGTCTCGCACATCGCGGCGTACTGTATTTGGACGAGATCCCGGAATTCCAAAAAGAGACACTGGAGATCCTGCGTCAGCCGCTTGAGGAGGGGAAAATAAGGATTTCAAGGAACAGCGGGCAGTTTGTATTTCCGTCTGATTTTATGCTCGTAGCGTCCCGAAATCCCTGCAAGTGTGGGTATTATCCGGACCGGACCAGATGCCATTGTAATGAATATGAGGTAATGAGATATCTGCATAAAATCAGCCGTCCTTTGCTGGACCGGATTGACCTTCATGCAGAGGCAGGCGAGGTACAATATGAAGAATTAGCCCGGGAAGGCAGTGAAGAGACTACTGCGGAGATCCGGAAGCGTGTTCTGGAGGCGCAGAGGCTGCAAAAGAGGCGGTATGCAGGAAGTACATTTCGTTTTAACTCAGATTTGACTGCTGCGGAGCTGAAGGATTATTGTCCCATGGACGATGAAGTAAAATTGCAGTTAAAAAGAATATACGAACAAAAACGTTTGACAGCCCGCTCATACCACAAGATTATGAAAGTGGCTAGGACAATTGCAGACCTGGAAGGCTGCGAGGAGATCAGGATGCGTCATGTGGGAGAAGCGGTTTATTACCGGCCGGCGGAAGGGCTGCAGTAAGGGCAGGACGTGAATGCGCAAGGCGAAAATGGATATTGGTGAGGAAGAAAGAAAATGAAGAAAAAAATAAAGAAAAAAGTGAAGAAAAAAATCATACAGAAAATAGGTACAGAAAAGGAGCTATATTGATGAAAGCGGGGGTGTGATGGAACAGTACTGGGAATGGTTATGCAGCATTCCGGGGATGTACCGTGGACAGCTGGAAATGCTGCTGCATTTTTTTACGGGCCCTGAGGAGATCTGGCATGCAGATGGAAAGGCATTGGATTATTTAAAGAGCAGAGGATGCGCATGGATTGAAAAGGTCAGACGGGCGCAGACAGAGTGCCCGGAGAAAACAGTGCATAGGAATCGGGAACAAGGAATACAATTTATCAGTCAGGAACATACTATGTATCCGAAGAGGCTTCGGGGATTTGCGGACAGGCCATATGGGCTTTTCTATAAGGGCAGCATGCCGCAGGAGGATAAAAAGGCTGTTGCAGTTGTAGGGGCAAGGTTGTGTACGAAACGCGGCAAAGAATGGGCAGAGCTTTTGGCAGAGAGAATCTGCAGGGCCGGCGGTGTGGTGGTCAGTGGTGCAGCTTACGGGATAGACGGAGCGGCACAGTGGGCAGCACTGGAAAAGGGAGGTCAGAGCTTTGGCATACTGGGCTGCGGTGTTGACCGGTGTTATCCGGCTGGTCACAAAGAGCTGTATACGAGACTACAGCAAAGCGGAGGGCTTATTTCAGAATATCCTCCAGGTACGCCTCCGATGCCGCAGAATTTTCCACTGAGAAACCGGATTATCAGCGGACTCGCAGATTTTGTGGTCGTAGTAGAAGCACGCAGAAAAAGCGGTTCTTTGATTACAGCGGATTTTGCTGCAGAACAGGGAAAGTATGTGATGGCCGTTCCAGGCCGTCTGACGGACGAACTGAGCGAGGGATGCAATGAACTGATAGCACAGGGGGCAGATATTGTTTTGTCAGTTGAATCTCTTATAAAAACAATTTTTTCGGATATTTCAGACTTAAAAAAGAAATTGTCCGATGATTTAACACTTGCACCTGCGGAGAAATTAGTGTATAGTAGTCTCGGTTTGTGCGCAAAGAGCCTGTGGGAGCTGGAGGCGTGCACGGTTCTTTCGCTTTCAGAATTAAGCGGTTGTCTGCTTTCTCTGGAGATGAAAGGACTGATCAAAGAGACAGAGCGTGGTTATTATGCGCGAAAAGAATAGCAATGTAGTGTTTTCTGGAGGTAGTCGCTATGCCTAAATATCTGGTGATCGTAGAGTCGCCTGCAAAAGTAAAGACAATTAAAAAGTTTCTTGGCTCGAATTATGAAGTTCTTGCATCGAATGGGCATGTCAGGGATTTGCCGAAAAGTAAAATGGGAATTGACATGGAGCATGGTTGTGAGCCAAAATACATTACAATTCGGGGGAAAGGAGATATTCTTGCAACGCTGCGCAAGGCTGAGAAAAAAGCAGACAAGGTGTATCTCGCAACGGACCCTGACCGGGAGGGCGAAGCGATTTCCTGGCATCTGGCAGAGGCATTAAAGCTGGATCCCAAAAAACAGAAACGTATCACCTTTAATGAGATCACAAAAAGCGCGGTGAAGGAATCCCTGAAACATGCGCGGGCAATTGATATGGATTTGGTGGATGCGCAGCAGACGCGCAGGATTTTGGACCGTATGGTGGGATACCGCATCAGTCCGCTGCTCTGGCAGAAAGTAAAGCGGGGACTGAGTGCTGGCCGTGTACAGTCCGTTGCGCTTCGCATTATCGGAGACCGGGAGGATGAAATCAATGCTTTTATCCCGCAGGAATACTGGAGCCTTGATGTAAAGCTGGCAGCGCCCGGGGAAAAGAAAAATCTGACAGCCAAATTTTACGGTAAAGACAAAAAGATGACGATTTCATCACAGGCAGAGCTGGATGAGATTTTGCAGAAAACACAGAATGCGGAGTATGTGGTAGAAGAGGTACGCACAAGTGAGCGGACCAAAAAGGCTCCACTCCCCTTTACGACAAGTACATTGCAGCAGGAAGCAGCGAATGTACTGAATTTTTCTACACAGAAAACAATGCGGCTGGCGCAGCAGTTATACGAAGGCGTAGAGCTGAAGGGAAGTGGTACGACGGCCCTGATCACATATCTCCGTACAGATTCTACAAGAATTTCAGATGAAGCAGATTTGGCTGCCAAAAGTTATATAGCAGGGCAGTATGGAGAGGAATATGTGCAGCAGAACGGCCAGTCAGCCAAAAGTGATAAAAAGATTCAGGATGCACACGAGGCAATCCGTCCCACGGATATTACAAGGACGCCGTTTAGCGTAAAAGATTCTCTGAGCCGCGATCTGTTCCGCCTGTATCAGTTGATCTGGAAACGTTTTACGGCCAGCCGAATGTCCGCAGCAAAGTATGAGACGACTTCCGTGTACATCGGAGCAGGAGGTTATCGTTTTCACATTGCAGCATCCAGAGTCGTATTTGAAGGCTTTCGGAGTGTTTATACGGGCAGTGATGAGGAAAAAGAGGATGATAATGTTCTGGTCGGAAAAATTGAAACGGGTATGAAGCTTGTTCCCAAGGATATTGAGACAAAACAGCATTTTACACAGCCTCCTGCCCATTATACTGAGGCATCGCTTGTGCGGGCACTTGAGGAGCAGGGAATCGGACGCCCCAGTACGTATGCCCCGACCATCACAACGATAATCGCAAGACGTTATGTGGCCAAGGAAAATAAAAATCTGTATATGACAGAGCTTGGGGAAGTTGTGAATTCGATTATGAAAGAAGCGTTTCCAAGCATTGTGGATGTAAGTTTTACCGCGAATATGGAATCGTTGCTGGATTCAATCGGAGAAGGGGCAATTTCCTGGAAAACGGTTGTGGAAAATTTTTATCCTGATCTGGATGAAGCAGTAAAGAAAGCAGAGCAAACGCTGGAAAAGGTAAAAATTGAGGACGAAGTGACGGATGTAATCTGTGAAGAATGCGGGCGGAATATGGTGATCAAGTATGGCCCGCATGGCAAGTTTCTCGCGTGTCCCGGATTTCCGGAATGCCGTAATACAAAGCCTTATCTGGAAAAAATAGGCGTTCCCTGTCCCCAGTGCGGCAAAGACCTGGTGATTCGGAAAACGAAAAAGGGAAGACGCTATTACGGCTGTGAGAATAATCCGGAGTGTGAGTTTATGTCCTGGCAGAGGCCGGTTCAGAAGAAGTGTCCGCAGTGTGGCGGCTATATGGTTGAAAAAGGAAATAAGGTTGTGTGTGCGGATAAGGCCTGCGGCTATATTTGCACAAAAACAGACTAAAAAGGCGGGGTTTCGTGACAGAAGTTAAATAGTAACAAAATACAGAGAAAATACGTTGATTTTCTGAAAACTCTGTGTTATGATATGGAATAATGAAGTGGGAGGATTTTGTGTAAAGGAGGCCCGTAATGAGTGTTCAACTATTGGATAAGACTAGGAAGATCAATCAATTGTTGCATAACAACAATACCAGCAAGGTCGTTTTTAACGACATTTGTAATGTTCTGACAAGCATATTGAATTCCAATGTTCTGGTGATCAGCAGGAAAGGAAAGGTACTGGGAGTAGGGTTGTGCGATGGTGTGGAGGAGATTGGAGAGCTTATCGTTGACAAAGTGGGCGGTTTCATTGATCCGATGCTGAATGAGAGACTTCTCGGAGTTCTTTCGACAAAAGAAAATGTAAATCTGGAGACATTAGGTTTTGTGGGAGACAATATCAGAAAGTATCAGGCGATTATTAATCCGATTGATATTGCAGGCGAACGTCTGGGAACTGTATTTATGTATAAGTATGAATCCCAGTATGACATCGATGATATCATACTCAGTGAGTATGGGACAACGGTAGTAGGGCTTGAGATGATGCGTTCTGTAAATGAGGAAAATGCAGAAGAAAACCGCAAAGTGCAGATTGTGAAATCTGCAATCAGTACACTTTCATTTTCGGAAATGGAAGCAATTGTTCATATTTTTGACGAGCTGAATGGTGCAGAGGGAATCCTTGTTGCCAGCAAAATAGCTGACAGAGTAGGAATTACGCGGTCGGTTATTGTTAATGCTCTGAGGAAGTTCGAGAGTGCCGGTGTGATTGAATCACGTTCTTCCGGAATGAAGGGGACTTATATTAAAGTATTGAATGATGTAGTATTTGATGAGTTGAATGAAATTAAAAGAGCACGGAATCTGTAAAAGTATTATGATGAAATTGCCGGATGTCTGCCTGTGGGCAGGCATCTTTTTTTTCAGCCCCTATTCGATTTTGAATAGCACCTGAAAAAACATAAGAAAAAAAGAAATGATAAGAAAAATAAAGAAAAAGTTAGAAAACAAGAGATAATATACTTATATCTAAAAATATATAGCTGTAATAGAAGTTGCAATATTTACATATTTTAACTAATATAAGATTGTTCGTTAGCACTCGACTTTAATGAGTGCTAATAAGTAGAGGAGAAGAGAAATACCATCTAAGGAGGAATTAAATATGAAATTAGTACCGTTGGGCGACAGAGTTGTGTTGAAACAGTTTGAAGCAGAAGAGACAACGAAATCCGGAATTATCCTGACCAGCAAGACACAGGAAAAGCCGCAGGAGGCTGAGGTCGTTGCAGTGGGACCGGGCGGAATGGTAGATGGAAAAGAAGTTACGATGCAGGTAAAGGTTGGCGATAAGGTAATTTATTCAAAATATGCCGGTAATGAAGTAAAGCTTGGCGAGGAAGAGTTTATTATCGTAAAACAGAATGACATTCTCGCAGTTGTTGAATAACACAGATTGAAAAGAAGAAAACAGGAGGCTGATTATAATGGCAAAGGAAATTAAATTTGGCGCTGATGCAAGAACATCTCTGGAGAATGGTGTAAATAAACTGGCTGATACTGTTCGTGTGACACTTGGACCGAAGGGAAGAAACGTTGTTCTTGACAAGCAGTTCGGTTCACCGCTTATCACAAATGACGGCGTTACGATTGCAAAAGAAATCGAGCTTGAGGATGCTTTTGAAAATATGGGTGCACAGCTGATCAAAGAAGTTGCATCCAAGACAAACGATGTGGCAGGAGATGGAACAACGACAGCTACTGTTCTGGCACAGGCAATGGTAAACGAAGGCATGAAGAACCTGGCTGCAGGCGCTAATCCGATTGTGCTCCGCAAGGGAATGAAAAAAGCGACGGATGCAGCAGTTGAGGCAATCAGAAATATGAGCAAGAAGGTTACGGGAAAAGAGCAGATCGCACGTGTTGCAGCAGTATCTTCCGGTGACGAGACCGTTGGAGAACTGGTAGCAGACGCGATGGAGAAGGTTTCCCAGGACGGCGTTATCACGATCGAAGAGTCCAAGACAATGCAGACAGAGCTTGATCTGGTAGAAGGTATGCAGTTTGACCGCGGCTATATTTCTGCTTATATGGCAACGGATATGGAAAAAATGGAAGCAGTGCTGGATGATCCGCTTATCCTGATTACAGACAAAAAGATCAGCAATATTCAGGAGGTTCTTCCGCTTCTGGAGCAGGTTGTTCAGTCAGGCAAAAAGCTGTTGATTATTGCAGAGGATGTTGAAGGAGAGGCACTCACGACTCTGATTGTAAATAAGCTGCGCGGTACGTTCCAGGTAGTTGCAGTGAAAGCTCCGGGATACGGCGACAGAAGAAAAGCAATGCTGGAAGATATCGCAATTCTGACCGGCGGACGTGTGATCTCCGAAGAAGTCGGACTTGATCTCAAAGAAGCAACCCTGGATATGCTGGGACGTGCAAAGTCTGTTAAGGTTCAGAAAGAAAATACTATCATTGTTGACGGAATGGGTGACAAGGAGGCAATCCAGGCCAGAATTACCCAGATCAAAGCAATGATCGAAGAGACAAAGTCTGAATTTGACAAAGAAAAACTTCAGGAGCGTCTGGCTAAGCTTTCGGGCGGCGTCGCTGTTATCCGTGTAGGAGCTGCAACCGAGACTGAGATGAAGGAAGCAAAGCTTCGTATGGAAGACGCTCTGGCAGCTACAAAGGCAGCGGTAGAAGAGGGAATCATTGCAGGCGGCGGTTCCGCATATATCCATGCTGCAAAAGAGGTTGAAAAGCTTGCAGAAGAGCTGGACGGCGATGAGAGAACAGGCGTGAAGATTATTCTGAAGGCTCTGGAAGCTCCGCTGTATCACATTGCTGCAAATGCAGGACTGGAAGGCGCAGTGATCATCAATAAAGTACGCGAGTCTGAGGTGGGTACTGGTTTTGATGCATACAAAGAGGAGTACGTTGATATGGTGAAGGCTGGCATTCTTGACCCGGCAAAGGTTACAAGAAGTGCGCTTCAGAACGCAACAAGCGTAGCTGCAACACTGCTGACAACCGAGTCTGTAGTGGGCAATATCAAAGAAGATGCTCCGGCAATGCCTGCTGGCAACCCGGGCATGGGAATGATGTAAAAGCAGATAAAAAATAAAACGGACTGATTGGTTCGTGAAAAAGGGCTGTTGTACAGGGGCAGATTTCATTTGCCGGTAGAAAACCCGAAAGGGGATCGCCGACAGGGAAAAGCCGGTTGTGCAGCAGCCCTGTTTGTGTTACAATCCATTTAACTTTACTATGTGGATTTACTATGTGGAGAAAAAATACGGAGGGCAAAAAAATGAGTGATTTGTATCGGGAAATACTGATCAAGCGGGAAATGCCCGCAAGTGCCAGGATTTTAAAAGCAGCACTGATCGGGCTGGTAGTGCTTTGTCTGCTCGGGGGAATTATGGTAACGCCGCTGCTTTTGCCGGTTGGGGTTGTTCTGGGCATTGTATTCTGGATCTTTGTGCTTCCAAAGCTGGATGTGGAGTATGAGTATCTGTATGTGAACGGGGAGCTGGATATTGACGCAATCTATTCCCGTCAGAAAAGAAAAAGGATTGCCAGCTATGATATGCAGGAGTTGGAGCTTATGGCACCCACAAAGTCCCATGCGCTTGACAGTTATGTAAATGGACAGGATGTAAAAATAAAGGATTTTACTTCCGGAAAACCGGAACAGAAGAGTTATACGCTGGTTTTCAACAAAGAAAAAGGCCGTCAGATTATTCAGGTAGAATTTGATGATGTGGTAGTAAATGATATTCGGAGAATCAGCCCGAGAAAGGTAAATCTCTTTTAAATTCTTTCAATCAATGGTTGACATTGAAAAATGAATTTGTTAGAGTAAGTAAATTAAAGCAAGCAAATTACGAAAGACCTTATTCAGAAAGAGAGGAAATGCAATGGGAACAATTATTGGCGAAGGAATTACCTTTGATGATGTACTGCTCGTACCGTCCTATTCAGAGGTGATCCCGAATCAGGTAGATCTCACCACTTTGCTGACTAAGAAGATTCAGCTGAATATTCCGATGATGAGTGCGGGGATGGATACAGTAACGGAGCACCGGATGGCGATTGCGATGGCCAGACAGGGCGGTATCGGTATTATCCACAAAAATATGTCGATTGAACAGCAGGCTGAAGAAGTTGACAAAGTAAAGCGCTCAGAGTACGGTGTCATTACTGATCCATTTTATCTGTCTCCGGAGCATACACTGGCAGATGCCAATGAGCTGATGGGAAAATTCCGGATTTCCGGTGTTCCGATTACAGAAAACGGCAGGCTGGTTGGTATTATCACGAACCGCGACCTGTTGTTTGAAGAGGATTTTTCCAAAAAGATTAAAGAATCCATGACATCCGAGGACCTTATCACAGCAAAGGTGGGCGTTACACTTGAGGAAGCAAAGAAAATTCTGGCAAAGTCAAGAAAAGAAAAGCTCCCGATTGTGGATGACAATTTTAATCTGAAGGGTCTCATTACTATAAAAGATATCGAGAAACAGATCAAATATCCGAATTCAGCGAAGGATGCGCAGGGACGTCTTCTGTGCGGCGCTGCCATTGGCATTACGGCCAATGCTCTGGAGCGGACAGCTGCACTTGTTGAGGCACAGGTAGATGTGGTGGTGCTGGACAGCGCCCATGGCCATTCGGCAAATGTACTGAACTGTGTGCGGATGATTAAAGAGAAGTACCCGGATCTGCAGGTGATTGCAGGAAACGTGGCTACAGGCGAGGCGACAAAGGCTCTGATTGAAGCCGGAGTTGATGCTGTCAAAGTCGGCATCGGACCTGGTTCTATCTGTACGACACGCGTGGTAGCGGGTATCGGTGTTCCTCAGATAACGGCTGTTATGGACTGTTATCAGGTGGCAAAAGAGTATGGGATTCCGATTATTGCAGACGGAGGCATCAAGTATTCCGGAGATATGACAAAGGCAATCGCGGCAGGCGCGAATGTCTGCATGATGGGCAGTCTGTTTGCGGGCTGTGATGAGAGTCCGGGAACCTTTGAGCTGTACCAGGGAAGAAAATATAAAGTGTATCGTGGCATGGGTTCTATTGCAGCAATGGAAAACGGCAGCAAAGACCGTTATTTCCAGACGAATGCAAAGAAGCTTGTTCCGGAGGGCGTAGAAGGCCGCGTGGCTTACAAAGGCAGCGTGGAAGATACTGTATTCCAACTCCTGGGAGGCCTGAGATCCGGTATGGGTTATTGCGGAACACCGACCATTGAAATGCTGAAGGAGAACGGAAGATTTGTAAAGATTTCAGCGGCTTCGTTGAAAGAATCACATCCCCATGATATTCATATCACCAAGGAAGCTCCAAACTACAGCGTGGAGCAGTAAGCTGTACAGGAGAGAATAAATGAGAGCTGTTGCACAATATGACAGGACGCCTGATGGATAGATTTTGTTATTTATCTTGTCTGCAAAAAAGGTGTTAGGTTCAAATGTGCAGCGGCTCTTTTCTTCTGATAAGCACTGAAAAAGTCGTTCACTGGAATTAAAAAAGGGGTGCACAGCCCGGTAAAATGTTGTATACTGAAATTCATGGATAAATTTTTAATACCGGGGTTGCTATGAGAAGGAAAGAAAAAGGACAAAAGAAAAAAATCAGGTGGGATCATATTTTGATATGGATGCTGGCAGCTGCATTTACAGGGGCAGCGATCTGGCTGATCTTTTCTCTGATACCGAAAGATAATACGGATGTGGATGCGCTTTTGGAGGGAGACGGTGTAAAGCTTGAGGCAGTTACGGAAGGGGAAACGCAGAAGCGTCCGAATGTGGTGCCGAGACCGGATATTGATGAGCAGCATCTGACTGTCAATGAATATTCAAGACCAGGGGACAAAGTGGATGCAGTTGAAAATATCGTGGTCCATTACCTTGCCAATCCGGGGACCACAGCGCAGCAGAATCATGACTATTTCGAAAGCCTGAAAGATCTGAAGGATGTATCGATGAGCGCAAATTTTGTGATAGGGATTGACGGAGAGATTATTGAATGTGTTCCGCCGGGAGAAATTGCGTATGCTTCGAATTCTATGAACCATCTGTCTGTTTCTATTGAGAACTGTCATTTGGATGAATCCGGACGGTTTACGGAGGAGACATATCAGGCGTGTGTGCATCTGACTGCATATCTGGTGGAGGAATACGGGCTTGCGCGTGAAAATATTATCCGTCACTTTGATGTGACCGGAAAAGAGTGTCCGCTGTACTATGTGGAGCATGAGGACAAATGGGAGAAATTCCGCGATGAAGTAATGGACTACATAGAGACATGCCGCAAAGCGGCGCAGAAATAGGCAGAAAAATGCTGTGAAAGGGTACAGATGGGCACAGGGAGAGCTATGATTCAGGAATTATACGAAAATGTGAAAAATGGTGTGGAGATACGGAAAAATCTGATTGCGCTTCGGGATGCGGGAAAAGATGCCGCAGGACGCAGGGCACTTGCAGAGATGTTTGGCGGTGACTTTACTGTGCTGACGGGTTTGCTTGCAAATGAAGATCCGAAGATCCGTAAAAATGCAGCTTTGATACTTGGTGAGATGGAATCGGAGGAGTTGCTTCCGATTCTTTTTGATACCTATGAAAGAGAAGCTACTTTATATATCAGACCGGATTATCTGAAGGCGATTTCCAGGTTAGAATACAGGCCTTTTTTGGACGGGCTGCGAAAAAGACTGGAAGAGCTTCGTAATATGGAAACATCGGAGGATACGCAGAAGCATATTTCAGAGGAATTCCGTCTTCTGCAGAGCATGATTCTGCGATATGAAAAAAACAAAAAACATCGTTTCAGTGGATATAAACAGAAAAAAGAGCTGCTGCTGGTAACGAACCGCTGCCAGAGAGAGGCTACGGCGCGGCAGCTGCCCGGGGCAAGGATTACTATGCTGGCCGGAGGGCTCCGGGTGAAAGGCCTGGCAGTAGAAGCTGTGCTTCCTGTACGGACCTACAGTGAGCTGCTGTTTGCGGTTGAAGCAGGAGTACTTCCGACTGACAGCCCGGCAGATACGGGGGCGCGTCTGGCGCCTGCAGTGCTCGCCTTTTTGTGCGAGCTGCACAGCGGTGAACCGCCGTTTTTCTTTCGGATTGAATTAAAGGGCAGGGGCGAGCCGGAGAAAAAGGGTGCGTATATTCGCCGGATTTCAGATGCGATTGAAAAGGCTTCCAGTGGGAAACTGATTAACTCTGTTACAGATTACGAGGTGGAACTGCGCCTTTTGGAACGCAAAGACGGCACATTTGCGCCAATGCTTAAGCTGTTTACGATGCCGGACAAAAGGTTTGCTTACCGGAAACGGTACGTATCAGCGTCGATTGCACCGGTAAATGCAGCACTTACGGCAGAGCTAGCCAAGCCGTTTTTGAAAGAAAAGGGCCAGATACTGGACCCGTTTTGCGGTGTGGGAACCATGCTGATTGAGCGGAGTAAGGCAGTGCCGGCCGGTACAATGTACGGGATTGATATTTTCGGAGAAGCGATTGAAAAAGCGAGGGAAAATACAAAGCGCGCTGACGAGCAGGTTTACTATATCAATAAGGATTTTTTTGCTTTTGAACATGAGTATCTGTTTGATGAGATTATTACAGATATGCCCCAGGCCGCGGGAGCGGGCCGTGAAGGGTTGAGAGCATTATACCGGGCCTTTTTTGAAAAAGCTGGGATTCACCTGAAGGCAGATGGCGTGATGATTCTGTATTCCACTGAGCCGGGGCTGGTTTCTGATATGTTGGGGGCGTATCCCATTTACAGGCTTGTGAAAAGATTTGTTTTGAGTGAAAAAAGCAAAACAACCGTTTTTGTGATACAGCGTGTGCGTTGAGCGTTGGAGGACATATGAAAAAGTTTATAGGAAATAAGAAGTTTTATCTGATGGTACTGGCAGTTGCTGTACCAATCATGGTACAGAATGGAATTACCAATTTTGTTGCCATGCTGGATAACATTATGATCGGGCGTGTGGGGACAGAAGAAATGTCTGGTGTGGCTGTAGCCAACCAGCTTTTCTTTGTGTTTAATGTGACAGTTTTTGGTTTGTTATCCGGCGCCGGGATTTTTGGCGCACAGTTTTTTGGCAGCAAAAATGTTGAAGGGCTGCGCGATACATTTCGGTTTAAAGTGATTTCCGGCTGTATTTTAATGACAGCCGGGATTTTACTTTTGTACTTCAAGGGTGAGAAACTGATTTCACTTTATCTGCATGATGTGGACGGAAGCAGCGACGTTGCTGCTACACTTGCATTCGGAGGGCAATACCTGCGTATTATGCTGATTGGCACCGTACCTTATGTATTTGCACAGATTTATGCAAGCACGCTGCGGGAGACCGGTGAAACAGTGGCCCCGATGCGTGCCGGTGTAGCGGCGGTCGTAACGAATACGGTTTTAAATTATGTGCTGATTTTCGGAAAGTTCGGTGCTCCCTGCCTGGGAGTTTCCGGTGCGGCGACAGCAACTGTGGTATCGCGTTTTGTAGAATGCGGAATAATTATACTCTGGACACATCGCCGGGCAGAGCAGTTCCCGTTTATCAAAAATGTTTACCGCAATTTCAGCGTTCCGGGCAGCCTGGTGATAAAGATCATGCAAAAGGGTTCACCGCTTATGCTGAACGAACTTTTGTGGTCAGCCGGAATGGCAATTATGACACAGTGTTACTCGACCTATGGGCTTGTGGTGATCGCGGGGCTGAATATTTCATCTACCATATCGAATGTTTGTAATATTGTCTGGTTAGCAATGGGGAATGCGATTGCGATCATTATTGGTCAGCTTCTGGGCGCAGGAAAAATGGAAGAGGCCAGAGATACGGACCGTAAACTGATTTTCTTTTCTGTGTCGAGCTGTTTTGTGATTGGCGGAGTCCTGCTCGCGCTTGCGCCTGTTTTTCCACAGATCTATAACACTTCCCAAGAGGTGCGTTCTCTGGCAACGAGGCTCATCATAGTCGGTGCCTGCTTTATGCCAGTGCAGGCTTTCCTGCACGGTGCGTATTTTACTCTGCGCTCCGGCGGGCAGACCGTGATCACGTTTTTGTTTGATTCATGTTTCCTGTGGGCGTGCAGCATTCCGGTGGCTTTCTGCCTGAGCAGGTATTCCGGTTTGCCTGTTTTGGCCACGTATCTGATCTGCCAGTCACTTGATATCATCAAATGTGTAATTGGAGTTGTACTTGTGAAAAAAGGTGTCTGGCTGAGAAATATTGTGGGCTGATGGAGATTTATGTTGGAAAATAGAAAAAATTGAAAAAAATAAAAAAACTGCTGGCTTTTTAAAAAAATATATGTTACAATTCTGTTAACAAATATTAAAAATATAAGAACAAAGATTACAAAACAAGGCGTTATAAGCAAAGGTTGTAAATAAGGCGTTGTAAAGTGTAACGCTGTAACATAAAACATTGCAGGAAATTGTTATGAATTTATAAATAAGGTAAGGTGGCTGGCAGCAGAATGGGTTTATTTTTTAACAGAAGAAACGGAAAAACAAAAGAACAATTGCGAACACAGAGAATAGACAAAGCAGTTCTTGCACGGATTATGGCTTATGCAGAAAAGCAGGAAGGATTAAAACATTCCTCCGGCATCCGGGTTGCTTTTGCCGGAGAATCGGACAGAAAAAAAGCAAGACATGCAGTGAGCTGTGCACCGTATTTTCTTTTAATATTTGCGGAGGACGAGAGGGAAGGTACACAGATTGGAGATGGCAGGAGGTATCCGGCGAATCAGGAGGACCGGTATCTGAACAGCGGATATGTAGCCGGGCAGCTGGTGAATTATCTGCAGTTTCTTGGCATTCCGGCAGCTTTATGGAAGAATCCGGCTGTGTGGATGCAGCAGAAAGCAAGAGCCGGCGAGCGATGCATGGCAGCGGTCATTTTTGGCGCTTCTTCTCTTGGGCAGCTTCCGTCAGGTGTGGAAGACTCACGCGAACGTCCCTGTGTTTTTCAGGAAAATCGGGAAGGCTGGACGGAAGAAATACTGGCTTTTGCGCACAAAAGCTTATTGAGGAAACAGAGGGATGTACAGGTGGTCTGCAGGGAGGACCACATTTGTCTGATGAGCCGGTCAGTATCAGCGCGGAAAGCAGACGCGTGCAGATTTGAAGCAGGTGTTGTAGCGGCAGAACTTATGGCTGTAGCAGAGGAACTCTGGATTGATCTTGTGGCTGTGGACACAGGGGCTCCAAGCTGCCTGCTGACACTTTGCAGGAGAGAGGACAGGGCAAAGGTACTGCGTACAGCGCAGAAAACGTATCAGGGAACTTTGCGGCCGGTATTTAAGACTCTGGAACAAATGTAAATAGATAAATAGAAAAGAAATGGAACAGAAATGAGCTTTATACAAGCAGTATCATTACGGACAAAGGCTTTTTTATTATCATGAAATGGGAGAATAGGTATGCCAGATGATAGGTTCTGATATACCTATTTTTTTATTTTTATAAAAATTTGATTTGTATGGAGATTAGGAAAGGTCTGGTTGTTTTTTATTTGCAGACAAAAAAAGAATCCTTATATCTAAGGATTCTTAAGAGCGCGAGACGGGATTCGAACCCGCGACCCTCGCCTTGGCAAGGCGATACTCCACCACTGAGCCACTCGCGCATATGCTGTTTTGTTTGCTTTGTTTTTGTGTTCCTCGGAACATCTAAGACTATACTACATCTTTTTCGAACTGTCAACAGTTTTTTAGAAATTTTTTCAAAAAATTTTTTTTGGTGTTTTTGAGAAAAAAATATCGTAAATAAAAAGAATATGTGTTAGAATAGGGAAGAAATTTATTTTAGGAGGATTAAACTATGGCTTTAGTTACAACAACAGAAATGTTTAAAAAAGCTTATGACGGCGGATACGCAATCGGCGCATTCAACGTTAACAACATGGAAATCGTTCAGGGTATCACAGAAGCAGCAGGCGAGCTCAACAGCCCGGTTATTCTTCAGGTATCCAAAGGAGCGCGCGCATATGCAAACCACACCTATCTGGTAAAACTGGTGGAAGCTGCTGTTGCTGAAAATCCGCAGATTCCGATCGCGCTTCATCTGGATCACGGTGATACATTTGAACTTTGCAAGAGCTGTATTGACGGCGGATTCACATCTGTTATGATCGATGCTTCTTCCAAATCCTTCGAAGACAATATTGCACTGACAAAGCAGGTTGTTGAATACGCACATGCACATGGCGTAGTCGTTGAGGCTGAGCTTGGTACTCTGGCAGGTGTAGAAGACGAAGTAGTCGTTGAAGCAGGACAGGAAAGCTACACACGTCCGGAAGAAGTAGAAGAGTTCGTTGACAGAACAGGCTGTGATTCTCTTGCTATTGCAATCGGTACAAGCCACGGTGCATATAAATTCAAAGCTTCTCAGTGTACAAGAAATGCAGACGGAATCCTTGTTCCGCCGCCACTTCGTTTTGACGTGCTTGAAGAGTGTATCAAACGCCTTCCGGGCTTCCCGATCGTTCTTCATGGTTCCTCTTCTGTTCCGCAGGAGTTCGTAAAGATGGTGAACCAGTACGGCGGCAATATGCCGGATGCAATCGGTATTCCGGAGCATGAGCTTCGCCATGCAGCAGAACTGGCAGTTTGCAAGATCAACATTGACTCTGATATCCGTCTTGCAATGACAGGAAATATCC
Organism: uncultured Lachnospiraceae bacterium; assembly: GCA_948436005.1. Classification (GTDB taxonomy): domain Bacteria; phylum Bacillota; class Clostridia; order Lachnospirales; family Lachnospiraceae; genus Choladousia. Next base: position 7,340 of record CAOJHI010000014.1, on the reverse strand, counting down.
GCAAGTACTTTGCAGAGCATCCGGATCACTTCGATCCGCGTCAGTATCTGAAACCGGCCCGTCAGGCTGTGAAAGATATGGTTGCTCATAAGATTAAAAACGTTCTCGGCAGCGAAAACAAAGCCTGAGCGATTTTTTAAAACGAAATTCAAAAGAGAAGACTGCCGCAGTTTTGCGGTGGTCTTTTTGCGTTTTGGGCCTGCGACATGCTTCAAAATTTTACAGGATATTTTATAATTTATTACATCCTCTTTACAGTTCGACATTATTTGTGTTATGCTATATCCAAATGGCAACATTTTTCTTTGGTTGGCAGCGGGTAATTGAATTTGGTTGAGGGAGGATGCAGGGAAAAGCTTTTGCTTCCCTGTAAAGTACAAATGGGAATTGGCAGTATTATTTCATTGGCAGGAGGTTTGGGTCTCTTTTTGTTCGGCATGAAATATATGGGCGAAGGACTCGAACTGGCGGCAGGCCCGAAGATGAAGGATTTGCTGGAAAAGCTGACGCGTAACCGTATCGCCGGCTTTCTGCTGGGCGCGCTTGTTACTGTGGTGATTCAGTCGTCTTCTGCGACTACTGTGATGGTGATGGGCTTTATCAATGCGGAGATCATGGATCTTGCGCAGGCAACCGGAGTTATTTTCGGCGCCAATATCGGTACAACGATTACGAGTGTTTTGATTGCGCTCGATGTATCGGGCATTGCGCCGGTGTGTATCTGCCTTGGAGCCGCGATGCTTCTGTATGCGAAGCGCAAACGGAACCGGTATATCGGGCAGGTGATTTTGGGCTTTGGCCTTTTGTTCCAGGGACTTCACACGATGAGCAGTGCGATGTCTCCGCTGAAGGATTTTGCGCCGTTCCAGGACTTTATTATGAATGCCAAGAATCCGCTTCTGGGTTTTGTGGTAGGTGTGATTCTTTGTGCAGTGATTCAGAGTTCGTCTGCCGCAGTCGGCGTTTTGCAGGCTTTGGCAATGCAGGGGCTCATGCCGTTGTACTTTGCCTCTTTTATTATCTGCGGAATCAACGTGGGATCTTCCGCGCCGCCTCTTTTGTCGGCGTTAAATGCCAAGAATAATGCAAAACGTGCAGCTATTATCTATTTGATTTTCAATATTGTCGGTGCAGTTCTTTTTGTTCCGATCTCCATGTTTACACCATTGACGAGCCTTATTGAGACGTATGTGCCAAGCGGTGTGTTCCAGATTTCTGTTTATCATATACTGTTTAAGGTAGTGACAGGTGTGATTTTGCTTCCGCTTGTAAATTTTGTTGTAAAGTGGACCTATATGATTGTTCCGAAGCAGGCGCACGAGAGTGCATTCCGGCTTGAGTATATTGATCCGGATATGCCGGTTGGTTCCCCTGCCGTTATTGCGCTGCAGGTTGGAAAAGAAGTGGAGCGTATGGGAAGCTTTGTGCGTGATAATCTTACAAAGGCTTCGGAAGGGCTGCTTACACATGATCTGATGGATGCGAACCGCATTCGCGAGGGCGAGGAAATTGTCGACTACCTGGCTTCCGAGATTACGGATTATCTGACCACAATTAATTCTCTGGAGCTTCCTGCAAGGGTGTCTCAATATATGGGCTGTGCATTCCATGTGATCAATGATCTGGAGCAGATTGGTGATCATGCGATTAAGATCATGGAACAGAATGAGAAGTGTGTGGAAGGCGGCTTTATTTATTCCGGTGCGGCGAAAGACGAGCTGCTGGAAATCTGTGATATGGACCTGAAGCTTCTTGACGGTACGATGAAGCTGTTTCGTGAACAGAGCATTACGCCGGAGAACTGGCTGGCGCTGCGTAAAATGGAACGTAAGATCATCAAACGGGTATCCAAGGCACAGACAAATCATATGGAGCGTCTGAAAAATAAGGAGTGCGGCTTCGAGCAGGGCCTTACGTTTGTTGAGGTACTGAACAGCTATCTGAGGATTGTGAACCATACGGTGAACATTGAGGAAGCCTGCGGGAGTGAGGTCCTGGTAGGACTTGTGAAGCCGGAACAGGATAAAAACTAAAGATTTTTCGATATTAGTCAAATTTATAAAAAGGAGAGGCAAGGAATTATTGATGAAAGGAAGATGGAAAAAAGGGATAGCAGCAGGCAGAGTCTGCCGGGCTATGTCAGCATTTCTTTGCGGGGCAGTGATTGCAACCAGCGGGATTTCAGGGATGGCTGCTGAAAGCCGTACGGAAACGATGAATATTCTTTTGATTGGAACAGACCACCGGGATAACAGCTGGAACGGTAATTCAGATACCATGATTCTGGCAACCGTAAAGCCGGAAGAAGAAAAGATTATTCTGACTTCGTTTATGAGAGATTTGTATGCCGATATTCCGGAACATGGAGTTCATAAGCTGAATTACGCGTATGCGGTAGGAGGAGCTGAAAAACTGCAGGAGACACTGGAAGACAATTACGAATTATCGATTGATCATTATGCAGTAGTGGATTTCAGGTCCATGGCAGAGATTATAGACATCGTAGGCGGTGTGGAGATAGAAATAACAGATGGGGAATGCAAATGGCTGAACGGTTATCTGACCAGCATGGAGGCATGGGAGGATTACCTGCCAGGTGGGGGCGTATATGTTCTGAATGGCAATCAGGCTGTAGCGTATGCCCGTATCCGTTATGTGGGCAATAATGATTATCAGCGCACGCAGCGCCAGAGAGACATTCTGAAAGAGATTTTTTTCGGCGTAAGAAATCTGGATGCAGAAAAACTTGCAGCGCTTGCAGCGAGCGTACTTCCGTCGATTCAGCATGATTACAGCGCTGTGGAAATGCTGGAACTGATGGCGCAGCTTCCGGAACTGGCATCTTATAGTCTGGAAGAGGACCGTATACCATACGACGACCTGTACTATTCTGAAAATGAGATACTTGTACCTGATTTTGAAGAAACCATAAAACGTCTGCACAAGTCAATTGATTAAAAACAAAACGAGAATAAAATCAAAAACAGGGGGATAATACCTAAGAGGTATTGTCTCCCTGTTTTTGAGATATGGGTGTTGAATTTTTTTATCAACTGTACTATAATTTTATAAAAATTTTAGAAGTTTATAAAAAATTCAGGATTTTGAAAAAAAGGAAAGGAGCTGCAAATGGATTCAACCTGGAGCAGGGAACAGATTCTGGACAGGCTTTTCAGAGGATATGAAGCATATTTCGATGTTGAGCGATATCAGTCAGAGCGCGCAGATGGTTTGCCTCTGAAGGGATGCTGCCACTTTTTTGTACATTCCGAGAAATACGTGCTTCTGAAAAATGCAAAGCTCTGGGCTGCGGACAGCAATGAATTTGTTTATGTTTTTTCAGTTCCTGTACTCACAAAGGAGATTTATGAGGCGTGCAAATCCTATGCATATGATCAGGGCATGAAGCTGATTGATCCGAAACCGGGCCATATGTACAGCTATATCACAGCAGTGTTTGTCTGTGATACGTGTACACCGGAGGCAGGCAAGGCATTGCAAAAATGCAGAGTGTACAAAAGTTTTCGTTTTTCGTGGTATGGCTGGATGAACCTCCATACAGCAGCCATTATCCGGGAGGGAGCACAGGTTCTCACAAACCGGATGGGGCGCGGGAATGCGAAATTTATGAAAAATATACTAAATTCATGAAAAGAAAAAGGAGGAGACAACATGAATGCGGTAGTAATTTTACTGGTTGGTATTGCGGTTCTTGTTCTTGGCTACGTTTTCTATGGAAAGTGGCTGGCAGAACAGTGGGGTGTTGACGTATCTAAGACAACGCCTGCACACGAGCTTGAGGATGGCAATGACTATGTTCCTGCAAAAGCACCGGTTCTGATGGGCCATCATTTTTCATCCATTGCCGGCGCAGGGCCGATTAACGGACCGATTCAGGCTGCGGTATTTGGCTGGATTCCGGTCATGCTGTGGGTACTGATCGGCGGTATTTTCTTTGGGGGCGTGCACGATTTCGGAGCGCTGTTTGCCTCAGTAAGAAATAAAGGCCAGTCAATCGGTGAAGTAATTGCGGCCTCGATCGGTACGCGCGCAAAGAAACTGTTTATCATTTTTTCTTATCTGACGCTGATTCTTGTTGTGGCGGCATTTGCTTCTATTGTAGCCAATACTTTTAAAGCGTCGTACGACGAGGCTGGTGTGCTGGATAAGGCGGCCAGTGCGGCAAATGCGTCCACAGCGATGATTTCAGTGCTGTTTATTGCAGTTGCGATTATTTTTGGCATGATGGTATACAGAAGAAACGCTTCGCTTGGCGTATCCACGGTAATCGGCGTGGGCGCTATCCTTGCATGTATGGCAGTGGGGCTGAATTGGCATCCGATCTATTTGAGTGCAAAGATTTGGATGATTATCGTAGGGATTTATATTGCGGTTGCCTCTGTTACACCGGTATGGATTCTGCTTCAGCCGCGCGACTACTTAAGCTCTTTTCTGCTTTATGGCATGATGATCGTGGCAGTGGTGGGAATTCTCGGGGCGCATCCGACGCTTGATATTCCTGCCTTCACGGGCTTTTTAGACAGTGCAGAAAAGGGAAGCGGCGTATCGTTGGGCAGTCTGTTCCCGGCATTGTTTGTAACAATTGCCTGTGGGGCTATCTCCGGCTTTCATTCCCTGGTTGGCTCCGGGACAACGGCAAAACAGCTGGACAGGGAGTCAGATGCAAAACCGATTGCTTATGGCGGAATGCTGATTGAGTGTGCGCTTGCGCTGATTTCTCTGTGTGCAGTCGGCTATATCTGGAAAGAATATGTTCCGGGGCCGGACGGTATCACCAATCCGACGGTTGTATTTGCAACCGGTATTTCACGCATGTGTGCAGCGATCCCGTTTCTTGCAGGTGCGCAGAAGGTGATTTATTCCATGCTGATTTTGGCAGTATCTGCATTTTGTCTGACCTCACTTGACACAGCTACACGTCTTGCGCGTTATATGTTCCAGGAATTCTGGCTTGAACCGGGACAGACGCGCGAGGAGACTGAGGGGCTCAAAAAGACGTTGACGAATCCATACGTAGCAACTGCTATTACAGTAGTGCTTGGCGTTGCGCTTGGAATGACAGGATATGCCAATATCTGGCCGCTGTTTGGCGCAGCAAACCAGCTTCTTGCGGCACTTGGTCTCCTTGCGGTTGCAGCCTGGCTTGGAAAGATGGGCAAAAACAACAGGATGTTTCTTTTTCCAATGGCATTTATGCTGGTTGTGACGATCGTTTCTCTGTGCCAGACAATTGTAACAAATGTGAAAAACGCAGCGTCAGCAGGCGCAGTGGGCACTGGCTGGATGTGGACGCGTGCAGGGATTGGTATGCTGCTTGTGATCCTGGCAGTTGTTCTTGCCGTTGAGGGAATCCGGACATTAAAAAGAGAAAAAACGGATAAAAAATAAGATAGGACTGCCGCAGGGGAAGGACAGAACAAGGGCGCTGTTCTTCACATTACGGCAGTTTTCTGCTGTAGATGGCTTGCGCTGCAAAAGGGTTTGGAGTATATTAGTAACCATCAGGAACTTATTTGCGGAGCGTAGCATTTACGCGCCTTTTCGAAAATTTTTAACAGGAGGGAAAATGACCAGACAGGAGTTTTTGGATATACTGGGACGTGCACTGCGGCGTGAACTGTCGGAGACGGAGGTAATGGATAATCTGCGCTATTATGAGGATTATATCAGGAGGGAAACAGCAGGCGGAAAAGCAGAGTCGGAGGTACTCGCAGGACTTGGCGACCCGCGGCTGATTGCCCGCACGATCCTGGAGGTAGATGAGCAGAAGGAAGAGCAGCAAGGCAGCGGATATGGACAGCGCAGGACAGTATACTCGCAAAATGGAGAAAGCACTTATCAGAAAACAGTGTATACACAGGATGACAATGGCAATTATCAGGAAACGGTGTATACTGAAGACGCTGCCGGAGACAATTGGAATGGAACGGGCGGAAATTATGAGAGACGTTTCGGAAAAAACGTGAGGGTATACAAAACCGGCTGGAAGAGCTGGGCCATATTGCTTTTGGTGATTGCTGTTCTGTTTCTCCTGCTTGGCACAGTGTTTGCCGTTTTGTGGAAACTTCTGCCTGTTATTTTGATTCTTGCAGGGGCATCCTGGGTGTACCGGCGCTTTTTTTCGTAGAGAATCTGCTTCTTGCGAAAAATAAGGGAAAATGTTATACTAACGTGTATTGTAATATAGGCGAAATCTGTATGATTTGAGGATTTGGGGGAACGGATAAAATGAAAAAGATTGAAGAATATGTCAGGAGTATCCCGGATTTTCCTGAGGAGGGAATTATTTTCAGAGATGTGACGAGTATTTTGCAGGATGCGGACGGTCTGCATCTCTCGATTGATCTGATACAGGAAAAGCTGAAGGATGTTGATTTTGATGTGGTGGTGGGGACTGAGTCACGTGGATTCATTTTTGGCGTTCCGGTTGCGTACAATATGCATAAACCATTTGTTCCGGTGCGGAAAAAAGGAAAACTGCCATGTGAGACCATATCGATGAAATACGATCTGGAATATGGAACCGCGGAAATAGAGATGCACAAGGATTCCATTTGTCCAGGACAAAAAGTGGTTGTGATTGATGATCTCATCGCAACAGGAGGCACGATAGAAGCGGCGATCAAGCTGATCGAGCAGCTTGGCGGTGAGGTTGTGAAAGTGATCTTTCTGATGGAGCTTGCAGGATTGGAAGGACGCAAAAAGCTGTCAGCTTATGATGTGGATTCCTTAATCTGCTATGACGGAAAGTAAGTTTTGATCCAGGAATTACAATATTGACGAAGATGGTGAGTAAAGTAAATGGCGACGGATGCGAGAACAAAGCAGGAAAGAATCGAAGAGATAAAAAAAGCGGATGCAAATGTAAAAACGATGGAGGATTTTACCAGTCCGGATATTCTGTACCACGAGCTGATTGACAGTGTCAGGAAGTATCATCCGTCAGATGATATTTCCCTGATCGAGAAGGCTTATCAGATTGCGTACGAGGCGCATAAGGATCAGCGGCGTAAATCAGGGGAACCGTATATCATCCATCCGCTTTGTGTGGGCATTATTCTGGCAGATCTGGAGCTTGACAAAGAAACAATTGTGGCCGGGCTTCTTCATGATGTGGTGGAGGACACAGTGATGACCTCTGAACAGCTGAAGGAAGAGTTTGGCGCAGAAGTAGAGCTTCTGGTGGACGGCGTTACGAAACTGGGACAGCTGTCCTATTCGGCTGACAAGGTAGAAGTACAGGCAGAAAATCTGCGGAAAATGTTTCTTGCAATGGCAAAGGATATTCGCGTCATTTTGATTAAGCTTGCCGACCGTCT
>CAOJHI010000013.1 GCA_948436005.1 uncultured Lachnospiraceae bacterium | reverse complement strand
GCATCACGTATAAGATGATCACAACCGTACAGGATACTGCCGCAGATATGGAAAATCCGGATGCACAGGAAACGGATGCGGACAGTCAGAATTCAGGCGGAGAGGAAGCTGATTTGGATGAGAATGCACAAAATCCGGACAGTCAGGAACCGAACCCTGAGACAGACAGCCAGAATCCGGGCAGCAGGGAATCAGAAGCAGAAGGTGAAGATTCGCAGACTCCTGCACCGGTAAAGAAACAGAAACTGAAGCTCTGGCTGGAAGCAGAACTTCCTCTCAGCGCAGATAAGGCAGAGTTTGTATATAATGAGTCCATGGAAATCTGTGAGATCAGCGAAACGGAAGCAGCAGACGGAACGGTAATTCAGAAGATGCGCGGCTATTGGGAGATTGAAAATGAGGCCGGTACGCAGGAGAATGTGGTTTCAATCAATGTGAAGACCATGAAGAACGGCGATCTGATCGCGCCGGTATTCCGTCAGTGGATTGGCGATAATCCGGAGAATGAGGCGCATCCGCTGGAACTTCGTCCGGAAGCTCCGATCAGGGTATCGGCAACGGATAAGTATAATGTTTCACTCCTTCGGAATTCCGCACTGGCATATACCGGTTATTTCAATCTTGAGACAGGAGAAGAAGTAAACGAGAGAGCATATAAAGAGAGCCTGGAAGATCCGGAACAAAAGGGAACGATCGTCTACGGTACAATGCTTGGCTATGGTATTACTCTTTCTATGAGGAATGACGGTGCAGCAAACAGATTGCAGGGTATTCAGCTGCCGGAGGGGGATATTGATTTTGACCTTCATCTGCGCGGTTCCTTGTACCTGGAGGGTGAGGCCCTGAAGGATGATGAGGGAAATTCACTGAAGCAGGCGCCATATATCTGGGCTTACAAAGAAAATGTCAATACCGTGTACGGCATGAACCTGGATAATACCAATTATGGTTTCAATATGGACTGGAACGATGAGGATGACATTACGCGGACAACACGGTATGCATATGCGGCGGCGCCTTTCAACAGCGGTGGCGGAAACAACGGATGTTACAGCGGAGGTGTCTGGTACGCGAGCGGAAAACAGCCGGAGCAGGGCGAAAGTGAGACTGTGGTTCACTTCAAAGTCAGCGGTTATACGGTCAGCCCGGCATACGACGATTCTTCACCTTCTTACGCGTCAAGCGGCGGAAACAGTGAATTTTTCGGTTCGAATCAGGTAAAACCGTTTTCAGCAGGCTATGTGCAGATTCTCTTCCCGGTCAATCCGGAGGTGACAAAGGGCGGCGAGGGATACCTTGAAATAGACATGGAGGGAATCATCTCAGACCTGCAGATTCGTGATTCCTCAGGAAATCCGGCAGAGGGAAAAGATACTTCGAATGTGAAAGACACTGATATGGCGAAGATGCAGGAGTATTTCGGCAGCAGCTATCGGGAGCATGCAACAGGAGAAATGCTGTATCAGGATAATTATCTTGCACATGTGACCGGAATGTATGTCTACAATGATCATTACAGCAACGGGGACGGAATCAGCAAGACGAATTATTTTAATACAGGTTCGAACGGGTATCTTTCCGGCTCAAACGGTACGGGCACAACACCGCTTGGTTCCCAGGTATATATTAGCGCTGATCTGAGCTACAGCAGCAAGATTATTAATACGCAGGATAAAAATTCCGGGCATTACATTCCGCCTGAAGAATTTGACCCGCAGATACACAATATTATTGAGTACAATTATATGACGGGAATGAACCTGCTGCAGAAGTTTGACGCAGATGCATACACTCCGGTCGGCACATCAGCGGTGACAAATGTCGCTTATGAGCAGAGCCAGACGACCAGAAATATCGGGAATGGGGCGTTTGTTATCTCGACAACAGAGGAACCGACGACATGGTCGAAATATAATCCGGTCAAAACCATGAGCTATAATCTGACAATCCTGTATGCGGCAAAGCCGGATGGAACGAACTGGACGAAAGATGAAAGTCCGTCAGCGTTCCGGAACAAAGGCGGCGAGGATGACATGGTAGCACACCATGAGGAAGATCTGATTTACTTTGATACGTTACAGGCTCTGTATGATTATTTCGGCTACAATGAAGACGGCACATCACGCGGAAAGTGTGTAGCGCTTCTGTATCAGTTCCGTGACTGCTGTATCCGAACAGGCAGAAGGATTACAGTCACAAGCAAGATGAACGTAACAAATGACTTTGCAGACACAGGAAAGACTTTCTGTACAACAAATGATGCAAAGATCTGGACCGTGTACCGTCCAACGTACAAGGAGGCATACGCCAAAGGTGCGGTAGCGCGTCAGGAGGTTGTTTATCAGTTTAACTGGAGAGACGTATCCTACAATGGGCAGTCCGGTGTGTACGGTACGGGCAATGGTACGATACCGGAAAATTACTATGATGAAAATACGGGCCTCAGGAAACATGCAGCGGGCGGCGATTACACAGACTCTTACGTAAAAACAGAGTATGAGGACGGAAGTCCGGTAGGCGGAACTCATACGGGATGGCGCCGGGGAAATACACTGCTTCTGTATACGATGGACAGCGGCGTTACGATCGGCGTGGCAGATATCATTCAGGGGTCAGCAAACACACCGAAGACACAGTATTATCTGTCGAGCGGAGAGCGCACAGCAAACTTTGTTGTCACACCCACGATTCAGAAATCAAGCGCGATCAAGAACCATGAGCTGATTGATAACGGTTCCCAGCCGGCACAGGTTGAGATCCGGCTCACGCTTCCGAAGCATCTGAATTTCAACGAGGGAAGCATTCGGATTGATACGGCAGGTTCCGGCTATGCGGACGGAGAACTGATCTGGGATGTGGATTATGAGAAGGAAATGCAAAAAGACGCGGATGGCAATCCGACGGATATCTGGACCGGGCGGGCGTTTATCACACTGCGCACCTCTGTGAGCGATATCAAGAAAAAGCTTCCGAAAATCCGGTATTCCTGTACAATTGGTACACCGGGAGCTCCGAAAGAACTTGATGTCCCGAACGGTGCGGTACTTACAACACAGGCAAAAATCAATACAACATACTCTGAGATTAATCAGATTGCATGCAATGCAAAATCAGACAGTGTTTCCATTGACGCTGTGGCAAACCGGAATGACAGCATTTATATGGATGTAATGAGCAACCGTACAGAGCTTGGAGATGACCTTGTTTATTATCTGAATTACAGCAACCGTACGGAGACACAGGCGCCGATTCAGATGTATGATGTGCTTCCATATAATGGAGACGGAAGAGGAACCTCCATGACAGGCGGTTATAGGGTGAGCAGGATCCGGATGAAGTTCAGTGATCAGAAGGATTATGAGAGATTCCTGAAAGAAGGTTTCCTGAAGTACTGTACAGATATGCAGGCACCGGGAACCGGTAAAACGGAAATGGAAGCAGCCATTGCATTACTTGAGAACGGCCAGCTATTGAGCCCGACAGGCCTTGGCCAGGAAGACGGAAGCTGGGTTGTGGAGTTCAGCGGGGAGAATCTGATTCAATATGCTTCCAATAAGGCAGGCGGTATTGGATTCTACGCAGATTTCCCACAAGTAACAGGAGCGAAATCTGTGATTGTAGAAGCTGTGCTTTCGCCGCAGACAGCAGGTACGGGTCCGGTAAAGGAACTGATTGCGAGCAGCGGAAAAACGCAGGAGGGCGGCAATACGTACTGGAACAATCTGTTTTATATGAGCGGCTCCGATCCGGTTATCAGTGGAAAGGCTTATATTGATACTGTAGAGCGTTCGCTCAGCGGTACGGTGTGGATGGATCAGAACCAGGATGGCAAGTATGTCGTAGGAACGACCGGATATGCAAGCTCTGACCGGACACTGAAAAATGTAGACGTATTCCTTTATACGGATACAGAACCGCAGACAGAGTCAGGCATGATCAGCCGGAACGATGGCGGTACGCCAAATGATCCAACGGATGATACATGGACGCAGGGAAGTGTTGTGCTTGGCGCAGCAGTGATCAGTGGCCAGGTGAGGTATCCGGCAGTGGATGTAATGGGCAATCTGGTATCACGCAGAAGCACCTCTGATAAGGGGGCATATTCGTTCGGTAAGCTGAGAAGCGGCAGATATTATGTCGCATTCGCAGATGACGACAACAGCTATCAGGTAAACAATGGCACAAAACGACTTAGTTTTGACCGGCTGAGTGTAACAAAGCTTCCGGCAAATATGCCGGCGGGATCTCCGGTGAACCGGACGGCTGCAGATTATGGAACAAATACAGACAGTGTACAGGGCGGAGCGGCAGCACTGGCAGGAGCCTTTGCAGACAATGCAGGTCAGGGAATTTCTCTGCCGGATTTGAATCGGATTCAGTCCGGAAAATACGTTTCAGGCAACTGGAACTGTGGCCTGTATTACCTGGATTTGACGATCCGGAAGGATTGGGAGAATATTTATGTAAATCCGATTCAAAAGGATACTTCTGTTACATTTACGGTTCAGGCTTCCGTAGGTACAGAGGATGTGGTGAATTATTCTTCTGACTATGTCATGACAGCTGACAGTGATATGAAAGCAGATAACGCAGCTGCCAGCGTTACGGTTACAAAAGCGGACGCGCTGGTGGATACACAGGGCGCGTGCCTGGCAGACGGCGGAACCCTGGCTGTGTTAACAACAGGAGGAAAGAGTGTTGTGAAAGCAGGCAGCACGATCACCTGGCTTTTAGAGCACCGGGCTTTACAGGCAGAAGGCCGTGGCGGAAAGATTACCTACAGCCTGACAGAATCAGCAGCAGATGCAGAGGGTACACCGCTTTCCGGCTTCCGCATGAAGAGTACAGACCGGACTGAGAAGGATGTACGGACATTCCAGGCGGCCAATACACAGATTGTTTACCGGATTGATCTGACAAAGCTCAGCTCTGTCATTGCAAAAGATGCGGATGGCAAACCGCTGCCGCAGGCATTGCTTTCCGGTGCACAGTTTACGCTGTACCGTGACGCAGCGCTCTCGGATGCCGGGAAAGTAGTGGCACAGACGCGCAGTGACGGAAAAGTGATTTTTGAACATCTGGAAGCGGGAACCTATTATCTGCAGGAGACAAAGGCTCCGAACGGATATGATCTGAATGCAGCTGTATATGAGGTGAAGGTTGTTTATCTGTCTGAACAGGAAAACAACGGCCAGAAGCAATTTAACTGGAAACATGTAAAACCGGTGATTACAGTATCTCAGATCAGGGATGAGAACGGAACTACGCTTGCGCAGCCGAAGCTTCTGGCTGAGGAGACAGCACAGGCGGACGGTTCTTTTGCAGACGCGGTTCCGGCGGATGAGATGTTCCGGACCAGTCCGAATCAGAATACGGTAACAAAGGACAGTGATCTGACACGGGTACCGGTTCAGTATAATATTTCATTCCGTATTGAGGATGACTGTCTCTATGAGCTTCCGTCTACAGGAGGCCCGGGAACACAGTGGAATACTCTGATCGGAATGGCGCTTCTGATGACAGCGCTTCTGCTGATGGAAAGAAAGAGAAGAGCTGCGGCACAGAAGGTTCAGTAAATAAATGATAAGAACTTACCTGTAAAAGTGTTTACCCTGTAATTTAATGATTTTTATGCAAAAGTTTACAGGTGCAGCCGCACCGGAAAAAGGAGGAGTCATGAGAAAGTATTTGAAGAAAGTCGGAGCAGCGATGCTGGCAATGACAATGGTGCTGTCCCTTGGAATGACAGGGACAGCAGCGGGCGAGGAGCTCACGCAGACAAAGACAGAGCGGACGGGGACGCCGAATGCAAGTGATACGGCGACGATCACAGTAAAAAATGTGGAGGCAGGACTGACTGTTACTGCATATCAGGTGATTGATGCAGATTATCAGGGCGGCTTCACTGGCTATCATGTTGTGGATGGGGTTTCAATCAGCGATATGGAAGCCCCGTCAGCTGAAGAGATTCTTGCGATTGCCGCAGGAATCAATAACGGAACGATTACAGGATTGGAATCAGAGCGGCTTACAGATCAGGGCAACGGCGTATACAGTGCTGATGTGACGGTTGGTTCCTGGGTTGTGATTGTAACTGCAGGTGCGGATAAGAGTGCAGTCAATGTGTACAATCCGATGCTTCTGAGCGCAAGATATATCGTAAACGGAAGCAACGGAACAACGGCAGGCGGTATTGTAGATGCAACCGGAAACTATACAATCGGTGCAGATGAGGCTTACGCAAAACGGACCAACGGCCCGAGTGTGTCAAAGGAGATCACAGGCGCCGGTTCCGGCCGTCCAAACGGAGATGATGTGGCAATCGGCACAAGAGTAAGCTTTAAAGTCACAACGATGATTCCGAACTATGCGCTTGGTGAGGTAACACAGTACAAAGATCTTTCTGTAAGTATTCAGGATACCTTAAAAGGACTTACACTGGATGCAGAGAGCATCAATGTGAAGGTAGGAACAGATGAATGGCAGGCGGATGAGATCGGAACCAGGGGAAGCGTGGAAACCTCAGAGCATTCCTTCAGCCTGACGTTTACAGACAGGGATTACATTCTTGATCATACCGGAGAGACAGTAGAGCTCACCTATGATGCAGTAGTTGGCGAGGATGCAGGTATCAACTTTGATGCGAATACAAACTCAGTATCTTATACGTATACCACAGACCCGACAACAGGCAGCAACTATACGACAGCGGAGACAAACACGTACCACTATACCTTTGGTCTTGATGCAGAGCTCAACGGAGCAGGTTCGTCGACACCTTCACAGGAAATTGTGAAGACAGGAGAAGTACGCAACGAAGCCGGTGAAATCGAGTATAAGCCTCTTGGGGGCGCAGGCTTTACGTTATATGATGCTTCCGGAGCAGCTGTGACAAACGGTTATGGTATGGAAGAGAGAGACGACGGACAGGGCGGAAAAGTGAAAGAGAAAGTAGCTGTTACGGACGGGGAATATACGACAGACAGCGAAGGCCATCTGACAATTCTCGGACTGGATGCAGGAACGTATACCCTGAAAGAGACAACGGCTCCGGCTGGTTACAGCCTGAACGAAACTGTGTACACGATTCAGATTACTCCGTCTTACAATACGGACGGTACTCTGGCGCAATATGTGGTAACAATCACAAATGATAAAACAAATGATGTGGTTACCATCACAAATGCGGCAACCGCCTACCAGCTTGAGTCTCAGAATACAACGAGAAAAGTTCCGGTATCTGTGACAACTGAGGGCACAGGCGGACAGGAGATCCGGAATACCAGACTCTCCGCGCTTCCTTCCACTGGTGGTATCGGTACGTATCTGTTTACCATGGTTGGTGCGGTAATTATGGCTGCGGCTGTAGGGATTTTCTTCCTCAAACGCCGCCGCGACAGAGAATAAAAAAGAACTGCTGCACAGGAAATTTCCTGGGCAGCAGTATGGAGAACCCTATGAAAAAAACAGGAAAAAAGCTTGATAAAAAAAATATTGGACTTATACTGCTCTTTCTCGTAGGGCTGTCCATACTGCTGTATCCAACTGCGAGCAGCACATGGAATACATATCGCTCAAAGCGCCTGATCAGTGATTATACGGCGTCTGTCTCAAAAAATTCCGGGGACGGGGAACATACGGCTATGCTGGAAGCAGCGCGTGCTTACAACGAGAAGCTGGAACAGGAAGCAGTGCCGGACGCGTTTTCCGTACGCGCCGGGATTCAGGATGAGGAATACGAAGCTCTCCTGCATATGAATGAAGAAGGAATGATGGGTGCGCTGGAAATTCCGGCAATTGGTGAAAATCTTCCGGTCTTTCATTATACGACAGATGAGGCGCTGCAAAAGGGTGTGGGGCATCTTTTTGGAAGCAGCCTGCCGGTAGGAGGAGAAGGGACGCATGCAGTTCTTTCCGCACACCGGGGACTTCCGGCGGCGAAGCTTTTTACGGATCTTCCGCTTTTAAAAGAAGGAGACGTTTTCTATCTTCATATATTAGATGATATTCTTGCGTATGAGGTTGACCAGATTCTGACAGTGGAACCCAAAGAGGTGGGGGAGCTGGCAATTACAGAAGGAAAGGATTATGTGACGCTTGTGACGTGTACGCCGTATGGCGTGAATTCACACCGCGTACTTGTGCGGGGGCATCGGGTACCTTTTGCTGAGGAGGAATATGCGGCGCAGCACAAAAGTGCGGTGCGGAAAGATGTTCCCCGGCTTCTGGTTCAGGTATTGTTCGGGGCAGCAGGTATTCTGATTGCAGGCGTTTTGGTCTGGCTGATCAGCCGGTTTGGAGGGAAACATGCGAAAAAGAAACCGTAAAAAGAAGAGCTCCTGGCTTTCGTCACTGTTTCTTCTTCTGTTTTTTCTGGCAGGGGCTGGTATCTTATGCTATCCGGTATTCAGCGATCTGTGGAATAATTACCGGAATCAGAGACTGATCAGTGATTACAGCGAAGCAGTAAAAGTGATGGAGCCGGAGGATTACTCGGAGCTCTGGGAGGCTGCAAGAGCCTATAATGCGAATCATCGCACGAATACGATTGTGGATGCGTTTGATGAAACGGAAACATCTTCTGCACCGGAAGATTCTCAGGAAGCATCCTCAGAATATGAATCATTTTCTGAGCAGCAGCCATCTTCATCTGAGCAGCAGGTATCTCCGGCTGTACCACAGCCATCTCCAAGGAAGGAGACAGCAGGTCTCTATGAAAATGTTTTAAATCCTGCGGGAAATGGCGTGATGGGATATCTGGAAATCCCGAAAATTAACGTGAAGCTGGCCATTTATCATGGAATTGGCACAAAAGCTCTGGAAAACGGCTGTGGCCACATAGAGGGAACCAGCCTTCCGATCGGCGGAAAAGGAACGCATGCCGTATTGTCCGCGCATCGCGGTCTGCCAAGCGCGAAGCTTTTTACGGATCTGGATCAGATCGGAGAAGGCGATCTGTTTTACATTACAGTGCTGGACGAAACGCTGGCTTATCAGGTAAAAGAGATTCTCACAGTCCTTCCGGAGGAGACGAAAGATCTGGAAATTGAACAAAACGAAGATCTGGTGACACTTGTGACATGCACGCCGTATGGCGTGAATTCACACCGCCTCCTGGTGCGGGGCGCGCGTACGGAATATGTTCCGGAGGAAATAACGAGACAGCCTGGCATCATTCTGCGTAATCCACTGGAAGGAACAAACCATATACAGACCTTGTTTGTCGTAGGCCTGCTGGCATTTGTTGCGTTCCTGATTATCCTGGGAATTTGTCTGAAGATCTCCGACAGGAGGAAACGCAGACGGAAAACAGACGATGATGAAAAAGAGAAAAATACATGAGGAAAATCCAGGGAGATTATCCGGGATAAAATAAAGATAGACAAACAGACAGAAAAAGTTATACAGAAAAATAATGTGAAAAATAATCTGATAGAAAGAAAAGCTCATAAAGAAGATTGAAAAAAAGGTATGACAGATACAGATAAAGAAGGGAAGGAAATTATGTGGAAAATATTTTCTGACATCAAACAAAAAAGATCGGGACGCAGGGCAGGGGCGCTGGCGCTGGCCTTTTTGCTGGCAGCTGCAGCGCCGGAATTGTCCGGGACTGGTGTTGCAGGAGGGGTTCCTGCTATTGTGCGCGCTTCAGAGCCAGGACAGAATCAGGCGGGGAGCGTGCAGCCGGATCAAAATCAGGAAGGGAGAGTACAGCCGGATCAGAATCAGCAAGGAACCATGCAGCCGGATCAGAATCAGGAAGGAACGGTACAGCCCGGCCAGGCAGATTCGAACCGGATGCCGGAACTGGAAGCGGGCAGGGTGTGTTCCTTAAAGTTGACCATGACGTATACGGATCCGAATTTGGAGACGGATGCAGTAAAACCGATTTCCGATTCAGAAGTGAAGGTAGCGCAGATTGCATCGCTGACCGTAAATGGGGGTTCGGCAGAGTACACGCTTCTGGACGCATACAAAGAGACCGGGATAGAACTGGAAGGTATGAATGCAGAACAGTCAAATGAGGCGGCCGGGCTGTTGCTGCCGCTTGCAAGGGGACAGCAGGCAACAAATGGAGCAGATGCGGGAAGCAGTGCATCGGAAACCGTACACGCAGAGACAATCAGGCAGGGAACAACAGGGGCAGACGGTACGGCCTTTTTTGACAATCTGGAAGCAGGTATGTATCTGGTATTTCAGGAGCCGGGTGCAAACAGCGGAAGCCGGGTGGATGACATTGCCTGCTTTTTAGTCCAGGTTCCTTATCCAGTTCGTGCGGAGGGCGGAAATACCTGGCAGTATGCGGTGGATGTTTATCCCAAGACAGAGCTTTCCGGTCCGCGCGATAACGGTGTTATTCGGGTAACGAAACAGCTGTTCAACATTGAGAATGAGCTTTCCTATAATCCACCTGAAAATCAGGAACTGGTATTTTATGCAGGTTTGTTTACGGATGAAGCATGTACGGTGCGGGCAGAAGGAACCTCTGATCAGCCGCTGCGTTTCCTGAACAGCGACCAGGCAGAAGTGGTTTTTGAGAATTTGAGAACAGACCAGACGTATTACGTTTCCGAGACAGATGGGGAAGGAAATGCAGTGGCAAGTGCACTGGGAGCAGATGGCGTTCTTTTTGAGGCACAGTATCCGGATGGCCAGGCAGTATCCATTACGCGCCAGGAACCGGAAGGCAGACTTGTGTTCCGGAATACCACAACAGGTCTTCCGATGGGATACTACTACGGCGGTACTCTGACCATTACGAAAAAAACGATGATGGGACAGGAGCCATACGATACAGACCAGGTATTTTATGCCAGCCTGTTTACGGATGCGGGGCTGCGTGACCGTTACGGTGAAGTAATTCCTCTGGAAATGAGCGGAAGCAGCAGTGTGAGCATTCCGCTTGAGGTGAATATCGGAACTTCTCCAAGCGATTCAGCAACGTATTATGTGGCAGAGACGGATGAAAACGGCACACCGCTTGGCAGTGGCCAGCCGTTCTCCATTTCTTTGAACAAAGAAGGCGGAAAGGTTACACTGACGCCTGAGAGCCCGGATGATGAGGTAATTATTACAAATACCTTCCCAAAAGACGATGAAAGTGAACCGTCCGTTCCGGGCGATGACATTCAGTCTGGTGATCATAACAATTCAGGAAATATTCAGAAGGAAGGAAAGAGTGTCCGGACAGGAGACGAGACGCCAATCCGGCTCTTCGCGGTACTGCTTGCGCTGTCATTTGGAGCTGCCGTGCTGTTGCTTTTCAGAAAAACGAGATTAAAAAAACAATAGAAATGATAAATTGAACAGGGAAGTGCGTATAAGATTCCGGCGGAGGACAATCAATCCTCCGCCGGAATGCGTTTTCAGCGCATCTGATTTGTCTTATCCGTACAGGCCTTCATGCCGGCAAGCACTGCATTGCGGAAGCCGGCGCGTTCAAGCGCTGCGACTGCCTCGATCGTCGTACCTGCAGGAGAGCAGACCATATCTTTTAATTCCCCGGGGTGCTTTCCGGTTTCCAGAACCATCTTTGCACTTCCAAGTACAGCCTGTGCCGCAAGTCGGTATGCCTGAGCGCGCGGAATTCCGTCGCGTACTGCCCCGTCGGCCAGGGCTTCTATAAACATAAAAACGTAAGCAGGGGAACTGCCGCTGACAGCGGTTACGGAGTCTAACAGTCGTTCCGGCATGACCTCAGTCAGCCCGCAGGCTTCGAGAAGGGCCAATACTTTTTGCAGCTCTTCTGTGGAAACATTCGCGGACGGGCAGACCGCGGTAACACCCTCTCCCACCATGGCAGGTGTATTTGGCATGGTGCGGATGAGCCGGATATCCTTTCCAAACCACTGCTTGATAGTGGCAATGGATTTTGCAGGGGCGATGGATACGATCAGCTGCGAATCCGAAACAACATCGCGGATTTCACGGATGACCTGTTCGTAAAACTGCGGTTTTACTGCCAGAAATACAATGTCAGCCTTTGCTGCCTCACAATTATCACGGGTTGTATGTATGTGCCAGGTGGCGGCGGCCCGGTCGAGCGTTTCCTGGTGAAGCGCAGATGCAATGACGTCATCCGGAGAGACGAGGCGCTGTTTCAGAATACCACTCAGGATTGCAGAGGCCATGTTGCCACAGCCGATAAAACCAAGTTTCATATGAGTCACATCCTTTCGAATTGGAGTTTTTTCAGGTTCCTTTCGATTATATAGCAGTTTGGCGGGGAAAGAAAGGGCTGGAAATAGATAATTTTCCACACAGATCTGAAAGATTTTACGGAAACATTTGATCTGTAAATATCTGGTATGTTATGATACGATTAAAGCAGAGGAATACAGAATGAATGAAAAGAGAATGAATGAAAGACAATGGATGAAAGAGAATGGATGAAAGAAAATGAATGAAAGAGAATGGATGAAAGAAAATGAATGAAAGAGAATGAATGAAAGACAATGGATGAAAAAGAATAGATGAAAGAGAATGAAAGACAATGGATAGAAAGAGAATGGATAGAAAGAGAATAGATGGGAAGGCAAATTATGAAAAAAGATTATCTGATTGAGGAAAAACCTCTGAAAGCACTTCTGGTATTTGCGTTTCCGATGATCATCGGAAATCTGTTTCAGCAGTTTTACACAATGGTGGACTCGGTTGTGGTTGGCCGGTTTGTCAGTGAAAATGCGCTGGCTGCCGTAGGAGCTTCCTACTCTCTGACGAATGTGTTCATTTCGATTGCAATCGGAGGAGGCGTAGGTGCGTCCGTGATCACGAGCCAGTATTTTGGGGCCAAATATTATGAAAAGATGAAGCAGTCTGTCCGGACAGCATTGACCTCATTTCTGGTACTGAGTATTTTCCTGGGTATTGTTGGCCTGGTGATGTCAAGGCAGATCATGGTGTGGCTGAATACGCCGGCAAACATTCTGGATCAGGCGTCCGAGTATCTGAGGATTTATTTTCTTGGATTGCCATTTTTGTTTATGTACAATATTTTTTCAGCAATGTTTAATGCGCTCGGGCGGTCCAAGGTGCCGCTGTTTTTGCTGATTTTTTCTTCCTTGTTTAATATTGTGCTGGATGTAGTCATGGTCTGCAGCTTCGATATGGGGATTGCAGGCGTTGCCTGGGCAACCCTGATTGCACAGGGGATTTCCGCCGTGTTTGCTGCCTTGATTTTCAGCCGTGAAATGAAAAGTTACCGTGTCCATGCGACCGGCTGGTTTGTGCCCAGCGAGTTTTACGGTATGTCAAAGGTTGCATTGCCGTCTATTTTGCAGCAGTCGACGATATCAATCGGGATGATGCTGGTGCAGTCCGTGGTGAACAGCTTTGGTTCAGAAGCCCTGGCTGGATTTTCCGCCGGGATGCGGATTGAGACCATCTGCGTGGTGCCGATGTCTGCAATGGGAAATGTACTTTCCTCTTATACAGCGCAGAACATTGGAGCAAAGCGGTTTGACCGCGTGAAAAAAGGATATCACACGGGATATGGCATTGTTGCTGTATTTGCCGTGGTTCTGTGCCTGTGGCTGGAGCTTTTCTACGATCCGCTGATCCGGATGTTCCTGGGGGAAGACGGGACAGCTGTGGCGCTTGCAACCGGTATGGATTATCTCAAATTTATCGGCTGGTTTTTTGTGCTGATCGGTTTGAAGATGATCACGGACGGCGTGCTGCGCGGCTCCGGGGATATGAAAATGTTTACAGTAGCCAACATGGCAAATCTCGGGCTGCGCGTTGTGCTGGCCATGACACTTGCGCCGCGGTTCGGCATCCATATGGTATGGGTGGCTGTACCGATCGGCTGGCTTGTCAATTATGTGATTTCGTTTGCAGAGTACCGGACCGGGAAATGGAGGACGAGAAATATTTCATAAGGATTGAGTTAGTGGTATAAAAAGGATAAACTATAGTACCTGGCTTCTCCATTCATAACAGAGGAATGGAGGAGCTTTTTTTGTGGATATTTCTTGGTGTTCTGCATACGTACATCCTTCCGGCAGACTTGGACCGGTTATGACATTTGTCAATTTGATTTCCTTACGTTTGTCACTCTCTGTTCATGACATGCGCACATTTTTTCATTTTTATATATTTGTTATGATTTCCATACAATACAGTTGATCTTCTATAAAAAACGGGAAGGAGGGGGCAGTGATTCGTAGAGGATACGAACTGTGCAGCATTTTTATGAAGGAGGAAAGGTGAATGAAGTTAAGGAAAACACTTGGTGCGGCGCTTGGTATGGCAATGGTTCTGAACACGACCGCTTTTGCGGCGGTGAATCTGGATACGATACCAGAGCAGATTTTATTTGAAAATTACAGAGAGGGAAGTACTTATATTGAGACGTGCGAGGTGGGAGATACCGTTACGCTGACCGTAGATGTGCTCCCGGAGGCAGCAAGCCAGGAAGTTGTGTGGAATATTGAGGACCCGACAGTCGGAAAAATTTTGTCGATTGACGGGACAAAGATCACCGTTGAGGCGCTGGCAGTAGGCCATACAAAGATTACGGCTACCGCACATTTCGGGCAGGTGGCAGTTACTACGCTGAATGTTATCCAGCGCTCCAATTACGATGAACCGTATCGTGACCAGTATCATTTCTCACAGAATACAAACTGGTCAAACGATCCAAACGGACTTGTGTATTTTGACGGAGAGTGGCATCTTTTCTTCCAGTATAATCCGTTCAGCAACAAGCATGGCAACCTGTCCTGGGGACATGCCGTAAGTACGGATTTGGTACACTGGGAGGAACTGGACGTAGCCCTGTATCCGGACAACGAGGTATTTGGAAATACAGCGCCTGGAAATGAGGATCTCGGAAACATTTTCTCAGGTTCCTGCGTTGTGGATGAGAACAACACAACCGGATTTTTCGATGATGTTCCGGAAAAGAAGGGACTTGTTGCAATCTTTACGCATGCGTCATGGCTGAAAGTAGACGATATAAGAGCAGGGCAGAGCCAGAGTATTGCATACAGCCTTGATAAAGGACGCACGTGGATTAAATATGAGGGAAATCCGGTTATCGGAAGCGCAGGCTACAATCAGATTTTCGGCGAGCGCGAAGGCGATCCGGGCGATCCGCTGGAGAATGGCGCGTTCCGTGATCCGAAGGTATTCTGGCACGAGGAATCGAATCAGTGGATGATGGTAGTAGCCGGCGGCCCGCTGCGTTTCTATTCTTCTCCTGACCTGATCAACTGGAAAGCGGAAGCGATGCAGCCGGAAATCGTGACAGAATGTCCGGACCTGTTTGAACTGAACGTGGACGGAACAGACGAGACGAAATGGGTGCTCAGTGAAGGCGGACGTTACTACCGCATCGGTGATTTTAAGGAAGTAGACGGAGTATGGTCCTTTGTGACAGATGAAGATCCGGGCAACAGTGATGTAAACAGCGAGCTCAGCAAAGATATCGCACGCTATTATACAAATTATGGCGCAGATGCCTATGCAGCGCAGACATTTGCAAATGGAAAAGACGGCCGCAGAGTCCTGGTACAGTGGATGAGCAACTGGTCCTATGCAAACCGCTATCTGTTTAACATCTTTACTCCTTATAACGGACAGTTCACTCTGATGGAAGAGCTGAGCCTGAAACGTATGGCAGACGGTTCTCTGCGCATGCAGCAGAAGCCGGTGGAAGAGTATGAGATGCTCCGAGGAGAAGGAACCGTTCTGGAAGGCGTAACCATTACTCCGGAAAATAATGTGCTGGAAGGCGTGACCGGGGATGTGTTTGAGCTGAAAGCTACGCTGACTCCGCAGGATGGCGCTACAGAAGTAGGCTTTAAGGTACTGGCAGGCGATGAGTATGAGACAGTTGTGAAGTATGACATTGAAAATCAGATGGTTTATACAGATAAATCCCTGACAGGACCGAGCTCAGAATTCGTAGATGACAAGCAGAACGGAGAACACTGGAATTTCTATACCGGAAAACTGATGTACGAGGCAAGCAGCTACCAGGAAGCACTTGATGCAAAAGAAGAAATCACAATTCTTCCGTACGGTATGTATGCGGAGATGAGAGACGGAAGCATTGATCTTCATATTTTTGTAGATAAATGTTCCATTGAAACACATGCATCAGACTATACAGCACTTGGTACCTGCCTGATTCTTCCGGAGGCTGGAAACGTGAATATGGAAGCTTACTCCGTAGGAGGAGACGTACTGGCTGATATTGAGGTATATCCGCTGGAGAGTATTTGGAAATAGGAAGTTCAGAAATTGTTAATTGAAAAAGGAGAATAAGAAAATGAACAGAAAAAAATTTGTGACCTTGATAACAATGAGTGCTGTAGCGGCAGCGCTTTGCGGAACAGGCGCTTCCGCAAAGGGACGTATGGTGGGCTATACGTGCATGGATGGAACTAATCCGTTTTTTGTAGCCCTGGAAAATGCAATTAAAGAAGTCGTAGAGGCAAATGGGGATGAACTGATCTCCATGGACCCGGCAAATGATTCCAATACGCAGATTGACCAGATTGAGGATATGATTTCCAGAGGCGTGGAAATGATGTTTATCAATCCAGTAGACGCAGACGGCATCATGCCGGCATTGGATATGCTCAAGGACGCGGAAATTCCGATGTTCGGTTTTGATACAGAAGTAGGAGACCTGAGCTATCTGGTTTCTTATGCAGGTTCCGATAATTTTAACGCAGGGTATGTCTGCGGCCAGGATCTCGCAAAGAAAGTACCGGAAGGAGGAGATATTCTCGTGCTGGATTCTCCGACCATGCAGTCCGTAGTGGACAGAACAGATGGTTTCCTGAAAGCGCTGGAAGAATCAGGCGTTACCTTTAATGTCGTAGGACAGCAGGATGCGCGCGGAAATCAGCAGCTGGCAAATGAAAAAGCAACGGATCTTCTGACAGCTAACCCGGATGTAGTGGCTATTTTCGGAGGCAATGATCCGACCGCACTGGGAGCTTATGCAGCAGCCGATGCAGCAGGCGTTGCTCCGATGATTTATGGCGTGGACGGCTCTCCGGATATCAAAGCACTTCTGAAAGATACGATTCTGGAAGGAACAGGAGCGCAGTCCCCGATTACCATTGGAAAGACAATTGCAGAAACAGCTTATAAATGGCTGGATGGTGAGAAAGTAGAGGACTATATTCCGATTGAAACATTCCTGATTACCGCAGAAAATGTAGACGACTACGGTACAGAGGGCTGGCAGTAAGCTGATAGGGCCACCGGCAGAATCTAGGTATGCGGATACGTATTGGATCAGCAGCCCTGATTGCATGCCGGTGGCATGTTTTATGTAAATAGTCAAAACAGGTGGTGATGATTGATGAGCGAGCAGTATTTACTGGAAATGAAAGGGATCAGTAAGTCTTTTCCCGGCGTGAAGGCTTTGCAGAACGTTGATTTTCAGTTAAAAGCAGGAGAAATCCATGCGCTTTTAGGAGAAAACGGAGCAGGAAAATCAACCCTGATTAAGGTTTTGGGAGGGATTTATAATGCGGAAGAAGGAGAAATTTTCATTGACGGGCAGAAAACAAAAATAGACAGCGTCACAGGGGCCAGAGAGGCAGGCATTTCCATTGTGCATCAGGAGCTGGTTCTGGTCCCGTATATGACGGTGGCAGAGAATATTTTTCTTGGACGGGAACCGGGAACTAAAATGAATGTAGACCGCAGGAAAATGGAAGAAGACGCCCAGATACTTCTGGATACGTATCAGATGAACATTCATGCAGGCACACTGGTAGAACGTCTGACCATTGCCCAGAAACAGATGGTGGAAATTGTAAAAGCGATTTCTTTTCAGGCACGAATACTTGTGATGGATGAGCCGACCTCCTCAATATCAGATAAAGAGATCGGTTTTTTGTTTGAGACGATGCGTGCGCTGGTCAAAAAAGGCGTTGGCATTATCTACATTTCGCACAAGATGAGCGAACTGGAAGAGATCTGCGACCGCGTCACAGTAATGCGCGACGGAGAGACGGTGGGAACGAGAACCGTAAGCACGACAAAAAAGGATGATCTGATTGCACTTATGGTTGGCAGGGAGCTGACAAATTATTACACAAGGGATTTCCGGACGCCGGGCGAGGTTGTTTTGAAGTGCGAACACATTTCGGACGGAAAAATGGCAAAGGATGTAAGCTTTGAGGTGCACAAGGGAGAGATTGTCGGGTTTGCCGGCCTGGTTGGGGCCGGGCGGAGTGAGGCAATGAAAGCAATTTTTGGCCTTGCGCCGCAGATGACAGGGGAAGTCTGGGTAAAAGGAAAAAAGGCAAAAATACAATCGCCGGTGGATGCCCT
This sequence comes from uncultured Lachnospiraceae bacterium, assembly GCA_948436005.1. Lineage (GTDB taxonomy): Bacteria > Bacillota > Clostridia > Lachnospirales > Lachnospiraceae > Choladousia. The sequence goes on along the minus strand of CAOJHI010000013.1, from coordinate 8,695 downwards.
GAAATATAAAATCGCCCTTGTCCCGGAAAGCAGAAAAGAGGAAGGGCTTTATAAAGTACAGAGTGTCAGGTTTAATTCAACCATCCAGGTGCTGGGGCAGTTTATCGGGAAATTGCGGGTAAACGCGCAAAAAGAATGGGATATTACGCAAAAATACGTTAATATGATGAAAACAAAGACCCCGGGACAGGAACAAGTTATTCATAATTTATCAGGAGGGAATCAGCAGAAGGTGATGATCGGGCGGTGGCTGGCTACTGATCCGGAGATACTGATTTTAGATGAACCGACCCGCGGGGTGGATGTGGGAGCAAAAGCAGAGATTTATTCTATTATGAACGAACTTGTAAAGAAGGGGATGTCTATTATTATGATCTCTTCCGAGCTGCCGGAGATTATCAATATGAGCGACCGGGTGTACGTCATGAATGACGGACGGATTACCGGATGCCTGGATCACAATAGCGTTACCCAGGAAAGAATTATGCAGATGGCAGCAAAATAGAAGAAAGGAAGATTATAAAAATGGTATCCCGATTCAAAAGTGGAATCATAAAATATTTTAAGGACAATATCGGCATTATTATTGCTTTGATTGCAATGTGTATATTTCTGGTGATCTTTCCGGTTACGAGAAATACATTTATGACGCAGAAAAATATTTTTAATATCCTCAGGCAAAATTCTACCAATCTGTTTCTGGCCACAGGCATGAGCATGGTCATCATTCTGGGCGGTATTGATCTTTCCGTAGGTTCTGTGATTGCTCTGTCAGGCTGTATCGCCGCAGGGTGCGTGGTAAAGCTCGGACTGCCTGAAATTGTAGGGTTTGCGGCAGCTTTACTGGTAGGGGCGGCTGTGGGAATGTTTAATGGCCTGGTTATCAGCAAAACAGATATTCCGCCGTTTATTGTCACGCTGGCTTCTATGAATATTACGAAAGGAATTGTTCTTGTATATACAGAGGGCGCGCCGATCCGCTGTATGACAGACGCCTTTAAATTTCCGGGGGCCGGTTATATCGGGCCTGTCCCGATGGCTGTTATCTTAATGGTCATTGTTTATATCATTGCCGCGCTTATCATGAACAAGACGCAGCTGGGGCGCCATATGTATGCAGTAGGAGGCAATCCGCAGGCAGCCAGGTTTTCCGGCATCCATGTTTCCAAGGTGAAATTTCTGATCTATACATATACCGGCATCATGGCCGGCCTGGCGGGCATTGTGACAGCTTCCCGCATGTACTCCGGGCAGCCCACTTCCGGAAATGGTGCAGAAATGGATGCAATCGCTTCCGTAGTAATCGGAGGCACATCCATGAGCGGCGGTTCAGGGCGTCTGGGCGGAACCCTGATCGGTGTTTTAATTATCGGTGTTCTGAATAACGGTTTAAATTTGATGGGCGTGAATTCCAACTGGCAGTATATTGTGAAAGGCCTTGTCATTCTTCTGGCAGTTTACGTGGACTTTATCAGGAACCGGAAAGCAGGAAGATAGAATATTTGAAGAGAAGTGTTGCAAAATTCAGGGCTATTGTATTTTGTAGCACTTTTTGTAATAAACGTTACAGGATAAAATGATGAAATTTTTTACGGAGAAAAGCCAGAGAACAGGAGAAAGCCGGGAAATGAAAAAGCATTTGTTGATGATAGGAGCTGTTGGAATTATGGGAATTCTTCTGGTATTTTTGGGTTATGTCCTGAACCCGGGAGAAACGTTTCATGTTCCCAGGGTATTCGGGGCCACATATATGACAAGAAACAATTCTTTTTTTGATGAGCTCCATAAATCCATTGAGGAAGTGGTAGAGGAAAACGGCGATATTTTGATTGTGAGAGATCCCTGCCAGGATCAGGAGAAACAAAATGAACAGATCGCGGAAATGATAGAGGAGGAAATCGAAGTGCTGTTTCTGAATCCGGTGGACTGGGAAAAAGTTAAACCTGCTCTGCTGCTCTGCGAACAGGCAGGGATTACAGTGATTAATGTAGATACACTGGTAAAGGATACGGAGTATGTGGATTTTATTGTAGAAACGGACAATTATATGGCAGGCGTCCTCTGTGCGCAGGAAATGATGAGACAGACTGCAAAGGCCAGGATTGTGATTATAAAAAATGAGATTCAAAGCTCAGCGGTCAACCGTGTTCAGGGCTTTCTGGACACCATATCCGGAAATCATAATTATGAGGTGGTCTATATGGCTTCCGGTGCGGGCGAGTTTGAAGTGTCTGCAAAAGTGATGGCGGATTTTCTGGAAGAAAAGATTCCCTTTGACGTAGTATTCGGAGAAAACGATCCGAGCGCACTTGGAGCGCTGGCCGCCCTGCAGCAGGGGAGGCAGGAAAAGGGGGTTATGGTATACGGAATTGACGGTTCGCCTGATTTCAAGGCCATGCTGGAGCTTGGCCTGGTGTCCGGCACGAGCGCGCAAAGCCCGAAAACAATAGGCAAGGTGGCAGCGGAGAAAGCGTATGATTATCTGAACGGACTGGAAATTGAGCCGTATATCAGTATTACGCCGTATATGATAAACAAAGAGAATCTGAACCATTATGAGGTAAATAGCTGGCAGTAAAGGGTGAAAATTTTGAGGAATAAAAAAGTACAGTACACGGCCATAATTCAGGGTGCAATGCTGATTATCAATCTGTTTTCCGTTTGCAGCATTTGTATGCTGCTTTATGTCACAACAGAAAAAATCAGACAATATTACAAGGCCAGAGAGTTTCTGAATCTTGTAAAGAAAATCCCGGAAAATCCGAGGGTAAATCTGGCGGTCTGCATGTCGCTTATGATATTTTTGGGTATTACTTTTGCAGTGTGGCAGAGATGGAAACGGTTTTCCAATATACGGGTTGTTATGACACTGGTCTTAGATTTACTGATCTGCAGTATTGTTATTTTTCGTCTTGATTTCAATTACAATGGATTGCTGTTTCTCGTATTTGCCAATATCATCGGTTATGCAAAAGACGGAAAAATGAAATTATTATTCGTTATTCTGGCTATTTTAGGATATCTGGTAGCAGACTATAACCTTTTATCGATTTATATACCGATTTATAATTTATCAAATTATATTCAGTATTATCCGACATCTGTACAGCAGTATCTGTATAGCGGATATCATATTTTGTGTTCCCTGAATATTATTTTGTTTATCATGTATTGCGTTTATGTGATCAGTGAGCAGAGGGGAACGATTGAAGAAGTAAATTTTCTGTATCATGAACTGAGGCTGGCAAATGAACAGTTATCTGAATATGCGGATATGAGTGAACGGATGGCCCAGACAAAGGAAAGAAACAGGCTTGCAAGAGAGATTCATGATACACTGGGACACACTCTGACAGGAATTGCGGTTGGGCTGGACGCCTGTATGGCGTTGATGGACTGCCATCAGGAGCAGGCGAAAGTGCAGTTAAAGAAGCTTTCAGAGATAAGCCGCGAAGGAATTAAGGATATCCGGCGTTCGGTAAACGAATTACGTGCGGATGCCCTGGAGCGACTCAGCCTGGATCTGGCGATACGGAAGATGGTGACAGATATGAGCCAGATGTCAAAGGTACAGATTTTTTTTGATACAGACGAAAAACACCTGAAGTTTGATGAAGATGAAGAAAATGTGATTTACCGTGTGATTCAGGAGAGTATTACAAACGCAGTACGTCATGGGAATGCAAAAAAGATCTGGATCAGCCTGAAGCGGATAAACGGAGAGATTATTCTGGTTATTCATGATAATGGAACCGGGTGCGAGAAGCTGCAGGACGGATTTGGCATGAAGCATATCAGGGAGCGGATTGAACTGTTAAAAGGAACAGTTACTTTTAACGGAAAAGACGGTTTTACAGTTACCGCACACATTCCGATTCGATGGGGTGAGACATATGATTAAAGTGTTGATAGCAGATGACCAGGAGTTAATCCGGCAGAGCCTGCAGATTGTGCTGCAGAGTATGGCGGGAATTGAGGTAGTGGACGTGGCGGAAGACGGGCAGGCAGTGATTTGCAGCATCCGGAAAAAGAAGCCGGATGTGATTTTGATGGATGTCCGGATGCCGAAAATGGACGGCGTGCAGTGTACAAAGATTATTAAGGATAATTATCCGGAAATTAAAATCATCATTCTGACCACGTTTGATGATGACGAATACATATTTAATGCGCTGAAATACGGTGCAAGCGGATATCTTCTGAAAGGCGTTTCCATGGAAGAACTGGAAAATGCAATTAAGATTGTACACAGTGGGAGGGCAATGATCAATCCGGATATTGCGACCAAGGTGCTCCGGCTTTTCTCCAGAATGGCGCAGGGAGATTACACAATCCAGGTGAGCGATTTTGGCGGAGAAAAGGAGCTGACAAAGCTGGAATGGAAGATCGTTGCCCAGGTGGGAAACGGAGCTTCCAATAAAGAGATTGCAGAGGCTTTGCGGCTTTCGGACGGGACTGTGCGGAATTATCTCAGTACAATCTTAAACAAGCTGAATTTGAGGGACAGGACTCAGCTGGCTATCTGGGCCGTACAAATCAATGCGTCCAGGTATCTCTCGGAGGAATAAAAGAAAATGAAAAAAATGTACAAAAGAATATCTGTATTTTTGGCCTGCACTATGATTTCGCTGCTGGTATTTGGGATATGGCACCGCAGCCGGGAAGAGATTGTACTGGAATTCGGAATGTTCACCGGAAGCTACTGGGGGGTGGAGAGTGCAAACAGTTTTCGGATTATAGATAAGGCAATCCGACAGTTTGAAGAGACACATCCGGGAGTCCGGGTCCATTATTACAGCGGTATCAGCAAAGAAGACTACTCGGAGTGGTTTTCCAGAAAAGTTTTGGTTCATGAGGAACCGGATGTATTTATGGTTCTCGGAGAGGATTTTAATCAGTTTGCCTCATTGGGAATTATGAAAAATTTGAACCAGCTGATAAGAGAGGACCAGGGGTTTCAAAGAGACCGGTATTTTTCCACCACTTTTGAATCAGGGCAGTACGGGGACGCGCAGTACAGCCTTCCGTATGAGACAGTACCGACCTTAATGTTTGTAAATAAAACACTTCTTATGAGCGAAAGGATCGGGATGCCGGGCTATGACTGGAACTGGGATGAGTTTTATACAATATGTGAAAAAATGACGAAGGATTTGGATGGCGATGGCATTTTAGATCAGTTCGGCGTCTGCCATTACAGCTGGATTGACGCGGTGTGCTCCAATGGCGGCGTTATTTTTCAGCCGGATGGCCTGGAATCCTGCTTTAGCGACCCGCAGATTGCAGACGCTGTAAAGTTTATGAGCCGCCTGGAACAGATAAACCAGGGCCAAAAAGTGATGCAGGATGATTTTAATGCAGGGAATGTTGCATTTATGCCTCTGACTTTTGCAGAATACAGAACATATAAAACTTATCCGTATAAGATTAAACGTTATGCAAATTTTCAATGGGATTGTGTCAGTATGCCGGCAGGAGAACAGGGCGGAAATCTGTCAAGAGTAGATACCCTGCTGATCGGCATCAGCGCAAATACGAAATATGAAAGACTGGCGTGGGAATTCTTAAAGCTTCTCACTTATGATGAGGAGGTCCAGATGGATATTTTCCGGTATTCGCAGGGCGCCTCTGTTTTAAAAGCAGTGACTGAATCAAAAACCGTGGAGGAAATCATGCAGCAAAATATGGAAGAGGGGGATACAGTGATCAGCGGCAGCCTTTTGGGGAAGGTGATCGAGACCGGCTATGTTGAGCCAAAGCTGAAAAAGTATGAGCAGGCAATGTCTATTGCCAACAATGAGATCAAAGAAATACTGGAAAATGATAAAACAGTTGACCGGAGCCTGAAGATTTTGCAGCGTACGGTGAATGATTATTTAAAACAGTAAATATTGGATTTGTTTGAGGGACTGTTGCAAAATGCTGTATTGCTGCGATATATGGTATGGATGCCGTCTGCATCTCTGTTATATATTGTATGGATTCACCATTTTGCAACAGTCCGTTTGTATGGCTTTTTATTTTCTGATATTTTTATGAAAGGTCTACCGTAATCACAGGCCGTGCGCCATAGGTGCGTGTTACGGAACGGCCGACGTTCAGGGAGCCCACAGAACCGAGGAATACGCCGCAGGAGAGTTCGCCGGATTCATCGACAGCGCCCGGAGAACGTGTCCAGGAGTCTGCATAACCGATATAGCTCTTGCCGTTGCCTCCGCCGTTTGTTTTAACACCGAAGCGGACTGCATAAGGCGTTGCGCCCGACATGCCGTTTGTATAGTTCTGAGGGTCATGACCAAGCTCTTCCTGGGTAGCGATTGTGCTCTTTCCGAAATATTCAAAAACTTCCTCACCGCTCAGAGCGTAGACGTAATCCTGTGTATCTGTTCCGGATGTTGTGTAATCGCCCCACCAGTTTTCTTTTAACAGTGTGTTGTAGGCAATATACGAGGAGTCAGACTGCATGGAAACATCGGTCAGAAGAATTTTTGCCTTTTCTTCCTCTGTGAAAGCCGCATCATAGAAGCCGGTCGTGTCGCCGGTCATGTTCTGGCCGCCGGCACTGTTGAGCCAGGAGCGTAAGTTGGAGCCTGCCCAGTCGTTTCCGTTCGTATCGCTCAGATTAAAGGAAAGTCCATCAATGACTTTATCGGTTACAAGCGTTGCGCGGCCATCCTGGATGTCCAGAAGCCGCCAGGAGAGGGCTGCTGTCTTTCCGTCCTCTACGTGCTCGCTCTGCATATAGGAGCCGAAGGCTACAACGTCGTCGGTTGTGCCGATCTTTCCGTCTGCGCCCGCTGTCAGTGTGAAGCCGTTTCCAAGTGATATGAAAATTTTCCCTTCCTCATCATATTCCGGAGCAACATCTGTCATCAGGGCAGTACCGGCAGGGTTTACGACACAGTTGTCATCTTCCGTTCCGGCTTTGCCATCCGGGCCGACAATCGTGACTTCGCCGGTTGTGCTGTAGGTGGCAGTGCCATCTGCATTGTACATCCATGCGCCGGTTTCTTCGTAAAAGGCATTCATCATGGATGTCAGTTCAGCGTCAAGGCATCCGGCCTCGTACTTTGCCTGTCTCTGGCCAAACCCGCCGTTTTCAATTGTCCAGTCATCCGCATGATAGCCGTTGTGCTGGGAATCGCGCTGCCATGCATGATTTACAACAATTGTGTCATCGAGCAGGGCGTTGTCCTTGAGATACATACCTGTGGAGGTAAAGAGTTCTCCCGGGAAGCAGGCAAGTCCGATGTCGCCGATGCGGACCATCTGCAAAGAGATACCGTAATTTCCGCCTTCCGCGGCAGGAATGGCAGATTCCATAAAACCGCAGCTCAGATCAACATCAGAGGTATAGGAGTCAATGGAGTCGAGCGCTCTTTCAATATCTGCATAATGGATTTTGGAGAGGAAGGTCAGAATCTCATAATCGTCATTAAATGTTTCTTCAAATTCCCCTGTTTCCGGGTTGCGTGTATATAAGTCGTTCTGGATAATCGGATTCTGATCTCCGGCAGCTCCGGAAAGCCACATAGCCACAGCGCCTTCATAATTGTTCTCAATATAGCCGGACACAATACCCGGGATATCCGCACTTACTCCGGTTTTTCCGTCCATGCAGGTATTGGCGTGCATCACAGTACCGTGAACGCCGTAGTTAATGATAAATGCAATCGGATCTCCGTTCGAGTCATTGAAACGGATGGCAGCAACAGTTCGGTCTGAGATGCCGTTCGGGCTCCAGCCAAGGTCGCGGCCTTCCGTTACGGAGCCGTCTTCGCTGACTACGTTGTAAACAGAATTGCGGTTGACATTGATGTAGCTCTCAGAATAATCGATTCCCACGCTGGCGGGTTCCTGAGCGGCAAGCGCTTCATCCACTGCATCGAGTACCTGCCCCATTACGTATTTTGCCCAGAGCTGTAGCGTCGTGACGCCCTCTGCGCTTTCTTCGAAATCAAGATCAATTGCTTCCGTGATTTCCGGGGCAGCATGGGAATGTGTGGATGTGAGCACGATGTTTTCAAGCGGAAGTCCGGTGTGGTCCGCAATCGCCTGGGCGAACTGCGGGCCAAAGGAGCGTCCCGTTTCGCTGCACACCATAAGCGTTGTCGTGTCGGCGTCGGACATGGCGATTACACGCACGCTTAAAGGATCCAGAACGCCGGTCATTTCAACGTTCGGCTTTCTGGTCAGAGGGAACATGGCCTCAGAAGGCGTGATATCCCGAATGGAGGCTCCGACGCTGAACGTGGAAGCGGGCCGTGTTTCCGCCTGAGGTTCGGCAGCGCAGGCCGTGTAGCAGCCGGAGAAAAGGCAGCTCATGGAAAGCGCGGCGGGGAGAAGCTTGTGGAAATAACGTGATTTGTGTTTCATAAGTGTGATCCTCCTTTATGAGATTGTGAATCAGGTAGTTATTGTAATTGACGGACGGCCCCTGGAAAAGGATACAAAAACGGGGTTCCGAGGCAAACAAGTCACCCCTTTTTTTGTATCCTTTTCCAGGGGCCTGACTTTGAATGAGAGAATTATAACTATCTGTTCAAGTTAAGCTAATTGTAGGATCATGGGAAGGAAGAAAAAAGGAAAGATTTGGACAAATAGAAGGGGATTATTTCTTTAAAAAAGGAAAATTGTAAAGATTCTACTTTTTTGTAAAATTAGGTGTAAACGGAGGGGGATGGGGGGTTTTTGA
>CAOJHI010000012.1 GCA_948436005.1 uncultured Lachnospiraceae bacterium | reverse complement strand
ATAAATATTTTTTTAACATTTTTCATTTAACCTCTTGACATTTCTTAGCTGGACTTTCATGATCAGAATCTGTAGGGAAAGTATTTCGTGCTGTAGATAAATTATACAGGAAAAAGGGGTAGGATTCAATATAAGGAGGAAGAAGTCTTACAAAACCGTAAGAAATCTGTCCTGCTGCCGTTAGAAAAAAGGGGCGGCTTTTGTGTTAAAGTAAAACCAGAAACAGGGCGATCGGGAAAGAATAAAGTAAAACACATGGAAGTTGTGTGCCGGCTGCAGTGTGGATACTGCTTTCCCGGAAAATGTCAGGCCCTGCGATGGAGGAAGAATTTATGGAACAGATACTCAGTCTGAAAAATGTAACAAAATATTACGGTTTTGGCAGTGTTGTTACGAAGGCGCTGGACGGAATTTCCTTTGATGTGGAGGCGGGAGAGTTTACGGCAATCATGGGGGCTTCCGGTTCCGGAAAAAGTACGCTTTTAAATGTGATTGCAACCATTGACCAGGTAAGCTCCGGAGAAATTTGGGTCCGGGGAAAGCTTTTAAATAAAATGAAAGAAAAAGAGCTCTCCGTGTTCCGGCGTGATGAGCTGGGGTTTATTTTTCAGGATTATAACCTTCTGGACACACTGACGATAGGGGAAAATATTGTATTGCCTCTGAATCTGCGGCGCACAGGAGTACGGGAGACAAAGACAGAGCTGCAGCGGGCAGCGCGAGCGCTTGGCATTGCAGATCAGCTGAAAAAATTCCCGTATGAGCTCTCCGGAGGCCAGCGGCAGAGGGCAGCGTGCGCCCGGGCAGTGATTACAAATCCGGCGCTGATCCTGGGGGATGAGCCCACCGGGGCATTGGATTCCGGTAATTCAAAGCTGCTGATGCAGACGTTCCAGATGATGAATGAGTCGCTGGGCTCAACGATTCTGATGGTCACGCACGATGCAGTTGTGGGTTCGTACGCCGGGCGCGTCCTCTTTTTAAAGGATGGGAAAATCTGGAGTGAAATCTATAGAGGAGGACGGAGCCGGCAGGAAATGTACCGGGAGATTCTGTCTGTCACGGCAGCGCTGGGAGGTGAGGCTGATGTATAGGCAGATGAGCAGAGGGAATACAGAACCGGAAAAAGTGGAAGTTTGCGGTTCCATGCCTTACCGGAAGCTTGCGGTGCGCAATGTAAAGCGGCAGATGAGGAGTTATCTGATTTATTTTATGACTGTTGCGCTTACGGTCGCATTCATGTTTGCGATGAACAACATCATATACGGAAGTGAGCTTCAGGAGAAAGCAAGGAGATCTCAGGATTTGGCAAGCCTGCTTCAGGGGCTGACCGTTTTCATATCTTTTGTTGTGGCTTTCGTACTCAGCTACGCAACTTCGTTTATGCTGAAGCTGCGCAAAAGAGAGTTCGGGACCTATCTGACGCTCGGGATGACACGCCGGGATATTCTGAAAATATTCCTGGGAGAAACGGTGCTGATCTGCATGGCGGCACTGGCGGCGGGGATTTTTCTGGGGCTGTTTGTGTATCAGTGTTTTATGGCAGTCATGATGAAGCTGCTGGATGCTGCGTTTACGTTTTCCCCGTATTCTTTGCAGGGACTTGTCAGAACAATCGTACTGGTGGCCGGGCTTTTTCTTGTATCAGCAGCCGGTTCAGCCGTATATCTGAAACGGGTGCGTATTTACAGCCTGATTCATGGGGAGAAAAAGGTGGAGCGGGCTGTCCGTCATCCATTTTTGTGGGCACTGCTTGCACTGCTTTTTCTGGCAGGACTTCTGTACAGCGGTTTTCAGTTTTACGGAGAGATCCTGCATACCATAGAGACCGGTTCCTCAGATATATCCGGCGTAGTCAGCTGTATCGGAATTTTTACTGTCAGTCTTGTCATGTTCCACATCGCATTTGCAAGGGGCGGCATCAGTTTTTTGCAAAGAAGCAGGCATTTTGCTGCAAGGGGGACAAATACGTTTGTATTGCGGCAGCTTTCGTCTTCTCTTGGAAGCAATTCTGTGATGCTGGGCGTGCTTGCTTCTCTGCTTGCTTTTGCGGTGATTGGGGCGAACCTGTCTTTTATCCAGAAAAACGTAGAAGAGGAAGAACTGCGTCGGGATTTCCCCTATGATATTATTTATACGGGGCGACTTGAGGGGGATGGTTTTGCACAGGGAACAGAAGGACCGTCCATGGAGGAAGCAGAGCAGCTGCTCAGAAATTACCTGGACATCAAGGAGAAGCACTCTTATACACTGTATACGGATGGAGGACACACTTTTTACCAGCATGTAGACTGGGGGATGGACTGGGATGTGGGGACAGGGCCCCACGATTCTTATATGACACTGAGTGATTTTAATGCGTATATCGCGCCGCTTGGGTATGAGCCGGTAAAGCTGGATCATGAATTTTTTGTGCTGGCCGGTGATGTTTCCTGGAAACAGGTGGACTGGAGCGAGATAAAGGTTGTGCGAAATGGAGAGACGTATCACTGGACAGAGGCGCCGAAGCAGGAATATCGGATTTTTAATTACCTCCTCTTTGTTGTGGTAGTGCCGGATGAGGCTGTGCAGGGGATGACGGCAGAACAGGAAATTGTCTCTTATGAGCTGGAGCCGGGCAGCTTTGATGACCGTTCTATAGCTGCTGCGGAACAGGCGGTTACGTACAGCGTGTACACGGAGTATATGGGCGAACGATTTGAGGAAAGGCGGTGCGATTATTTTTTCCGGGAAAGCAGCAAGCAGGAGCGCAATGAACAGATGGCGGTGTTTGTTGTGGGCGCGCTGTACCTGGCTGCCGTATTTTTGCTGATGGCTATGGCAATCCTGGCGCTCAAGACATTGTCCCAGATTGGAGAGGACCGGAAGCGCTATCAGATTCTGATGCGTCTGGGCGTGGGAAGAAGGGAACAGAGCAGAGCTCTTTTCTGGCAGACCTTTACTTTCTTTCTTGTTCCGTTTCTGATACCAGTGTTTCTGTGCATTCCGACTGCCGTGATCGGGGGACAGATTCTGGAACTCTGCGATATGGGAAATCTGACCGGGACACTTTACACAATCTCGGGAAGCGTTGCAGGCGTTATGACGATTGTCTATATTCTGTATTACCTGGCCGCCTATTTGATTGCAAAAAGGGAAGTAATTGGATAGAAAATGCGGAAAAACAGAGGTTTGTACAAAAATTCGTTGTAAAAAATGTGAGGAAGCCACAAAATATCGTTGTATATTTTGTGGCTTTTCCAATTATGTGGAAGGTTGCAATTGAAAACAAATAAGGTTTCCTTTATAATGAAACTGATTTTAAAACGGGAAAAGGAGATACTGCTTTGAATTTTACGCATTTGCATGTCCATACGGAATACAGTCTGCTGGACGGTTCGAACAAAATAAAAGAGTATGTTGCGCGCGTTAAGGAGCTCGGGATGGACAGTGCTGCGATTACAGACCATGGTGTCATGTACGGCGTGATTGATTTTTACCGGGAGGCAAAAGCAGCCGGGATTAATCCGATTCTGGGCTGTGAGGTGTATGTTGCGCCGAATTCAAGGTTTGACCGTGAGATCGGGAATGATGATGACCGCTATTATCATCTGGTACTTCTGGCGGAAAACAATACAGGCTACGCAAATCTGATGAAAATTGTCTCGCGGGGTTTTACGGAGGGATTTTATTATAAACCGCGTATTGATATGGAAATTCTGCGGGAATATCACGAGGGGATTATTGCGTTAAGCGCGTGTCTGGCCGGCGAGGTACAGAAGTATCTTGTGCGCGGCATGTATGAAGAAGCAAAAGAGGCAGCGCTTCGGTACCGTGATGTTTTTGGAGAAAACAATTATTTTCTAGAGCTGCAGGATCATGGCATTGCTGAGCAGAAAATGGTGAACCAGCAGCTGCTGCGCATGAGCCGCGAGCTGGATCTTCCGCTGGTAGCCACGAATGACGTGCACTATACGTATGAGGATGACGTGGCGTCGCACGATATCCTGCTGTGTATTCAGACCGGAAAGAAGCTGGCGGATGAGAACCGTATGCGTTATGAGGGCGGACAGTATTACGTAAAGTCTCCGGAGGAGATGGCAGCGCTTTTTCCGTATGCGCCGCAGGCGTTGGAGAATACGCATAAGATTGCGCAGCGCTGCCAGGTGGAGATCGAATTCGGCGTGACGAAGCTGCCGAAGTTTGATGTGCCGTCACCGTATACGTCATGGGAATATCTGAACAAGCTGTGCTATGAAGGCCTTGAGCGGCTGTATGGAGACCGTGCAAAGGAGCTGAAGGAGCGGCTGGATTATGAGCTGTCTGTGATTCAGAAGATGGGATATGTGGATTATTTCCTGATTGTATGGGATTTCATCCGTTTTGCCAGAGAAAACGATATTATCGTAGGGCCGGGCCGTGGTTCGGCGGCAGGCAGTGTTGTGTCGTACACGCTTGGAATTACGCAGCTTGACCCGATCCGCTACAATCTTCTGTTTGAGCGTTTCCTGAATCCGGAGCGTGTGTCCATGCCGGATATTGATATTGACTTCTGTTTCGAACGCAGGCAGGAGGTTATTGATTATGTTGTGAGAAAGTACGGGAAGGACCGGGTTGTGCAGATCGTGACGTTCGGTACCATGGCGGCGCGCGGTGTGATCCGCGACGTGGGGCGCGTCATGGACCTTCCGTATGCGCTTTGCGATACAATTGCAAAAATGGTTCCCCAGGAACTGAATATCACGATTGACAAGGCGCTGAATATGAGCCAGGAGCTGCGCACGATGTACGAAAATGATGCGCAGGTGCACGAGCTGATTGATATGTCAAAGCGTCTGGAAGGACTGCCGCGCCACACGTCCATGCATGCGGCGGGCGTGGTGATCAGCCAGAAAGCGGTGGATGAATACGTACCGCTTTCGCGTGCGTCAGACGGCACGATTACCACACAGTTTACGATGACCACGCTGGAAGAGCTGGGGCTTTTGAAGATGGATTTCCTCGGCCTGCGTACGCTCACGGTGATACAGAATGCTGTGCGGCTTGCGGAAAAAAGCACCGGGAAAAAGATCGTGATGGAAGAGATTGATTATAATGATAAGGCGGTCCTTGATTCCATAGGTACAGGCAGGACGGAAGGTGTGTTCCAGCTGGAAAGTGCGGGGATGAAGAGCTTTATGAAGGAGCTGAGGCCGAAAAGCCTGGAGGATATCATTGCCGGGATTTCCCTGTACCGTCCGGGCCCTATGGATTTTATTCCGCAGTATATCCGAGGCAAGGACCATCCGGAGGATATCACCTATGACTGTCCGCAGCTGGAACCGATTCTGGAGGCAACGTACGGATGTATCGTTTACCAGGAGCAGGTGATGCAGATTGTGCGGAATCTGGGAGGCTATACGCTCGGGCGCAGCGATCTGGTGCGCAGGGCAATGTCCAAGAAAAAAGCGGCTGTCATGGCAAAGGAACGGCAGAATTTTGTGTACGGAAATGAGGCGGAGGGCGTACCGGGCTGTGCGGCAAATGGTATAGATGAGAAAACGGCAAATAAGATTTTTGATGATATGACAGATTTTGCGAAGTATGCGTTCAACAAGTCGCATGCAGCTGCTTATGCAGTGGTATCGTACCAGACCGCTTATCTGAAATACTATTATCCAGTTGAATTTATGGCAGCGCTAATGACGTCAGTGATCGATTTTCCGAGCAAGGTGGCGGAATATATTCTGACCTGCCGTCAGATGGGAATTGCAATTCTGCCGCCGGATATCAATGTCGGGGTAGGAAATTTTTCTGTGGACAGCGGAAACATCCGTTATGGCCTTTTTGCGATTAAGAGCCTTGGAAAGCCGGTGATTGACGCGATTGTTGAGAATCGGGAGACGTACGGGAAGTATCAGAGCATTGCGGATTTTATTGAGCGTACGTCAGGCCGTGAGGTGAACAAAAGGGCTGTAGAAAACCTGATTAAATCCGGAGCCATGGACAGCCTTGGCGGTACCAGAAAACAGTTTATGCAGGTCTATGCAGGGATTATGGAGCATACGGTTCAGGAGAAGAAGCATTCTGTTACGGGCCAGATGTCGCTGTTTGATCTGATGGGCGATGAGGAAAAAAAGGAATTCCAGGTACAGATGCCGAATGTCGGAGAGTTTGACAAAGAGCAGGTACTGGCATTTGAAAAAGAGGTGCTCGGCATTTATATCAGCGGACATCCACTGGAAAAATACGAAAAGCTGTGGAAAAAGGGAATCACAAACGTGACCTCGGATTTTGCACTTGACGAGGAGACAGGCGTTTCCAGGGTGCTGGATAACAGTACAGCGATTGTTGGCGGTATGATTACGGGAAAAACGATCAAATACACAAAGACAAACAAAACCATGGCATTTCTCACACTGGAAGATCTGGTTGGGACAGTGGAGGTTGTTGTGTTCCCGCGGGATTATGAGAAGAACAGCCACATGCTGGAGCAGGACAGCAAGGTGTTCGTGCGGGGGCGTGTGAGCTGCGAGGATGACCGGCCAAGCAAGCTGATCTGTGAAAAAATATGGACGTTTGAGGAGGTTCCACAGGAGCTTTGGGTGCAGTTTGCGGATAAGCAGGATTATGAAAAACGGGAACAGGAACTGTTTGGCGTGCTGCGCCGCTGTGAGGGAAAGGACCGTGTTGTGATTTTTGTGCGCAGTGAACGGGCGGTCAGAAGACTGGGAGAGAACTGGACCGTAAATGCGGATGAAGAGCTGCTGGAAGAGCTTTATGGGATTTTCGGGAAAGAGAATATAAAAGTAGTGCAGGGAAAAGGCTGAATGGGCCTGGGAAAGGCACAGTCCTGCCTTTACAAATAAAGAAAAATGAATTAGAATGAATACCGTCATCTGACTGACGAAAGGGGCTGCCTGCGGTGCATTGCGGCATGGAATCCGAACCGTCAGAATTATGGCCTATGGAAAAGCAGGAGGTGCGATATGGAAAAAAAGATTGAGACGATTGGCGTACTGACCAGCGGCGGTGATGCGCCGGGGATGAATGCGGCGATCCGGGCAGTGGTTCGCAAGGCTCTGGCAAGGGGGCTGAAGGTTAAGGGAATTTCACAGGGCTACAAGGGCCTTTTGAATGAAGAGATTGTCGATATGGATGCACGTTCTGTTTCTGATACGATTTCAAAGGGCGGCACCATTTTATATACAGCGCGCTGTTCTGAGTTCCGTACAACAGAAGGGCAGGATCTTGGCGCGGAAATATGCAGAAAGCATGGAATTGACGGGCTGGTGGTGATCGGCGGGGACGGTTCCTTTAAAGGGGCGCAGCAGCTGGCAGCACGAGGCATCAACACGATCGGCGTACCAGGAACGATTGACCTGGATATTGCCTGCACGGATTATACGATTGGATTTGACACGGCAGTAAACACGGCCATGGAAGCGATTGACAAGGTGCGTGATACGTCCACTTCCCATGAACGGTGCAGTATTATTGAGGTTATGGGCAGAAATGCAGGATATATTGCGCTGTGGTGTGGCATTGCGAACGGTGCGGAGGACATTCTTCTTCCGGAACGCTATGATTATGATGAGCAGGTGCTCATTAACAATATCATTCACAACAGGAAGCGCGGGAAAAAGCATCATATTATTATCAATGCAGAGGGAATCGGACATTCCACCAGTATGGCAAGGAGAATTGAGGCAGCCACAGGTGTGGAGACAAGAGCCACGATTCTCGGACATATGCAAAGAGGCGGCAGCCCGACCTGCCGGGACCGTGTATATGCTTCTGTTATGGGAGCGTATGCGGCTGACCTTCTGGCGGAAGGAAAGTCAAATCGTGTGGTGGCATTTAAGGACGGAAAATACACGGATATTGATATTAATGAGGCACTGGCTATGCAGAAAGACCTGCCTGAATACGTAGTGCGCGTGGCAAAGGCGATGGCGATTTAAGAACATGAGGGAAATGATTACAAGTACAGCAAACGCTCAGGTCAGGCAGCTTGCACTGCTTCAGAAAAAATCACGCGAGCGGGCGCAGAAGGATGTTTTTATTGTAGAAGGAATCAAAATGTACCAGGAGGTTCCCAGGGAGCGCCTGGTGCAGACGTATGTTTCCGAGAGCTTTTACCAGAAGCACAGGAAGTTGTTTGCAAAGGAAGCAGTTTCCGGGCAGGCAGGCGACAGTCAGTGCAGGGAGGATGGGAAGTCTGTATCTGACGGGAAACGGCATGGAGCGGAAGTTACGGTACTTTCCGACCATGTTTTTGAGAGTATTTCAGATACGAAGACCCCGCAGGGCGTGCTGTGCCTGGTGCGGCAGTACCATTACAGCCTGCATGGCCTTCTGGGAAAACGGCCGTTTGTTATGATTTTGGAAAATATCCAGGATCCCGGAAATCTTGGTACAATTCTGCGCACTGCGGAAGGCGCGGGAGTTACGGGTATTCTTATGAGCCAGGGCTGTGTGGATATTTACAATCCAAAAGTGATCCGTTCCACGATGGGCTCGATTTACCGCATACCATTTTATTATACAAAAGAGTGGGAAAATGATATTGCATTCCTGAAAACGGCAGGTGTGTCAGTATATGCGGCGCATCTGGCCGGGAAGTCCTTCTATGATGGAATGGATTATCGCGGTCCGTCCGCTTTTTTAATAGGAAATGAGAGCAGAGGGCTTTCAGATGAGACAGCGAAGATGGCGGATACGTATATCAAGATTCCAATGTGCGGTCAGGTGGAGTCCCTGAATGCAGCGGTTGCATCCTCAATTCTTATGTATGAGGTAAACCGGCAGCGCAGATTATAAAACATAAATATTACAATTATATTACGAATCATGAAATAAAAATGAAATCACCCGGAGGAGGTTTGCTGCGGCAAAAATCTCTTTCCGGGTGATTTTTATATGGCAGAATACACAGGAAAAATGTGGAACACAGGAACTGTATTTTCTTTTTATTGTATGGAATTTTAGAGAGAATTCCGTATGTCGGAGGGGAAATGGGGTTAAAAGTGTATTTTTGATTCTTGGTAAAAATAATAGTTGACAAAAACGATTAAACATATTACAATACACCTGTAACATAAGTTAACAATTACGTAATAAATTTAATAGAAATGTATTGAATGCACTTCGAGGAGGAGATATAAGTATGAAGAGGACGAAAGGGTTTGCGGTCTGCACGGCAGCGGCTATGGCGGCATCTGTGCTGATGAGCGCCACCGCGATGGCCGGGGAAGATACGATTGTGATTCCGTATCAGCAGGAAGACGCCTGGTCTCAGATTGCGGTTACGAATGACGATGCTGTGAGTACTGGTATTAACATCCGGAGCTCGGCAAGTGAAAACAGCAAGGTGATCGGATATCTGTATCACGGAGGGGCAGCCTGGGTGCTGAACCGGGGAGAAGAGTGGACAGAGATTTATTCCGGCGGTTTGACTGGCTTTGTAAAAAATGAATATCTTGTATATGGAGCAGATGCGGAAGGGATGGCGCGGACTCATGGAATCGAAGGGGTTGCGACTACCTGGGATGACGTAAAGCTTTATGAGGATATGGATGGAGGTTCCAAGGTACTTGATTCCCTTGCGTACGGCGACTCCTTTATCCTGACAGAAGCCGGTGAAAAATGGATTCAGGTACAAAACGGCGCGGACAGCGTAGCTTACGTATCTTCTGAGGACGTTTCACGCGTTCTGCTTATGGATACGGCTGTTGCCGCTGATGCAGTATATCAGGGGACTTCCGGCGGCGCAGGTGTACAAGCAGGAAACACCGCAGGCGCAGGTGAGACCTATACAGATGGAAGTTACGGCGGTGAGACAACACCGGATTACACATACACAGAAGATAATTATACACCAGATGATAGTTATACATCGGACGAGACGTATACACCGGATGACAGCTACACACCGGACGAGACGTATACACCAGATGACAGTTATACACCAGATGATACGTATACGCCGGATGATAGTTATACACCAGATGATACGTATACGCCGGACGACAGTGATTCATCCGATGACACGTACGTAGATGATTCAGATGATAATTCCTACTATGATGCAGATTCTGATACAATGGTAAATGGCGGTGATTCTTCCCAGGAGACCGGTACACAGGGACTTCCGACGGAGAGCTATTATGACCCGGAGACGGGGATATACTATGATGCTTCCACAGGTCTGTTTTATGATTCAGGCACAGGCATCCTTTACGATGCATGGTGGAATCCGGTAAATGAGGCAATTGCGGCACCTCCCCAGACTGACGCACCTCAGACGGAAACACCGGTGACTGATACACCTCAGACGGAAGCTCCGGAGACGGATGCGCCTCAGACAGAGGCACCATCCACAGGAAGTTCTGATGATACAGCGCTTCTGGCAGCATTGATCTACTGCGAGGCAGGAAATCAGAGCTATGAGGGAATGGTTGCAGTAGGTGCGGTTGTTATGAACCGTGTTTACAGTCCTTCTTTCCCGAACTCAATCAGTGAAGTTATTTATCAGGGTGGTCAGTTTACACCGGCATCCAGCGGTTCACTTTCCAGTGCACTTGCGAATGGCGTCCCCAGCGCTTGTTACGATGCGGCTGTAGCAGCCATCGGAGGAGAGAATCCTGTAGGAGGAGCCCTTTACTTCAATACAGGATCCGGAAAAGGTATGAAGATAGGAGATCACCAGTTCTATTAAGATTCCATTTACAGACTACAGACAAGAAAGAGGAGCGTGCTGCTCCTCTTTTTTGTCTCTTAAATGACATCGGTGATTGGTTTTTGACATTCTTTTTATAGAAGTTGCTTCATAATATGTTCATAAATCTGCTGACAGCGGTCTTTCCAGTTGCGGCAGACTATTTTTGCCTGTACTTCATCCGGGACGGTAATGGTCAGTTCAATCGGGTTAGAGTACTTTTCTTTTACAATACAGCGGACAGAATATTCGTTTGCTGTGTTTTTGTAATAGTCAGCCAGAACGGATACCTCATCGCGCAGCTGCATTTTGTTTTCACTGATATAGGTGTCTATTTCATCACGGATGGATTTAGAGATCCGGTTCTGGAAATAGTACAGAGCCTCTTCGCCTGACTCAGTCAGAGAATAATAAGAAGCGTTGAGAATCGTCTCCTGCCGTATCATGTCGCTTTCTGTCAGTTCTGAAAGCACGGACTGAAGTGTGAAATAGGTGGTATATCCCCGGTCCAGAATAAATTCTGAGATCTGGGAATTGGTCAGTGGAAAATCAACTTTCTGCAGCATATAAAGAATAATGAGTTTATACAGTGTGAATGGTTCTGACATGCGGTGCCTCCTTAACAGCATTGGATGATAATGATAAAAGTTTTCCCTGCCATGTATCACGGGCGCGAAACTCGGCGTGGATCTGGTTCAGTACGGTGCGTTTCCGGGTACTCCACTGTGGCTCGATCAACAGATCCTTTGGTCCGTCTCCGGTGAGACGGTGAACTGTGATATCGGGAGAAAGCCGTTCGACGCAGTCAATCAGCAGAGAGATGTAATTCTGCATAGACAGAACAGGGAACTTTGTCTGTGCGTAATAACCGGCCAGGTCTGTTCCCTTTAAAATGTGGAGAAGCTGCAGCTTGATGCCCTGGATATCAGAGTCATTCAGATAAGAGATCGTTTCGAGTATGTGTTCTCTTGTTTCGCCGGGTAATCCAAGAATTGTGTGGACAATCACATCAATTCCGCATGTACGCAGGTTACGCACTGCCTCTTCAAAGCAGGTAAGCGGATAGCCTCTGCGTATCAACTGTGCGGTTCTGTCATGGATTGTCTGAAGGCCGAGTTCTATCCAGACAGGTTTGCGGCGGTTCAGACGCTCAAGGAGCGCAAGAACCCCGGGCGGCAGACAGTCCGGCCGTGTGGCAACAGACAATATGACAACCTCCGGGTCTTCGATGGCCTGTGTAAAGATCTGTTCCAGGTAGGAGACCGGGGCATACGTATTCGTGAAAGCCTGGAAATAGGCAATAAATTTATGAACCGGGCGTTTTCTCTGTATCATCTGTTTCTGAAGAAAAATCTGCTCAGAAATCGGAAGAAAGGCTTTGGCGGCAAACTCACCGCTTCCCCCGCCGCTGCAAAAGATACAGCCTCCATGGCCGATTGTCCCGTCGCGGTTGGGACAGGTCATGCCTCCGTTTAGGGCCAGGCGGTACACTTTTTCGCCAAAGCGGGTCTTCATATCATAATCAAGCGAGCGATACGGTTTTCCCTCCCAGGTCATACTCATTGCCGGTAATCTCCTTAGACAATTTTTAAAGAATCTTTTTCTATCATACCATTGGAATGGGGATTCGTAAAGCAGGGGATTTTATGTGGTGAAGGTAAAAAATTAAGGAAATATGACGCGGCGTCTGATTGACAAAGGATGGTCAATCAACTATCCTATTTATAATGAATTTTGTCAGATTTAGACAAAAAAGGGGTGCAGCAGAATGGATGACAGCAGAAAGAAAACAGGGAAGCCGAGGATTTACGGCGAGGATGACAGTTACGAAAGAGAGCTTGCATACAGAAGGCAGATCAAGATGCAAAAAGAGGTGCAGGAGGAAAGGAAAAAACAATCAGAGGAGGAACCGGCGGCAGAGAAGGATTCCCTGCGGGGCAAGTTCGAAAAAAAGGCGGGCGGTATCCGCAGGTCAGCGCAGATTGTGACAGGGTCAGCCAGAAAGCGGGAGCAGGAGAATGCCCGTAAAATGCAGATTTTGATGATCGTGATGGGCGTTCTGATCGTGCTTTTGGTGGCTGCGATGATTTATGAGGTAGTGCTTGGCCATGGGACGAAGCAGACTGGTGCGGAGCGCATGGCGCAGCAAAAAGAGATCCAGAGTCAGGGGATGAATTCAAAAAACGTTTCGGGAACGAACGGTCAGGGGACGCCGTCTGACAGCTCTGCAGACGGAGCATCAGATCAGTCAGCCGTTAACGGGCCGGCCGGGGAGGACAAGGATGGAGATAAAGCTCCGGAAGAGGGTGACGGAAATGGTGAAGGTACGCTTTCGGCTGCATCCGGAGATGTACTGGCAGCTGCGAAGCTTAAAGCAATGCAGTACGATTATGACGGCGCGCTTGCCCTTCTGAAGAGCAGTCCGGATTATGAATCAAATGCAGAATACCAGGCAGAGGCGGTAGATATCGAAAAGCAGAAAAATGCCTGTGTGCCGTACCGCGCGGTGGATGTCACACATATCTTTTTCCATACTCTGATTCATGATGCAAAGAAGGCGTTTGACGGAGATGAGCGGGAGGGCGGTTATAATCAGTTTATGGTGACAGAGACTGAGTTTAACAGTATTATTCAGCAGATGTATGACCGCGGTTATGTGATGGTGTTTATTGATGAGCTGGTGCCCGGAACAGAGGACGGAAACGGCGGCAAGACATTTGCTGCAAAGGATATTATGCTTCCTCCGGACAAGACGCCGTTTGTACTGTCGCAGGATGATGTGAGTTATTATCATTATATGAGCGGTGATGGTTTCGCAAACCGCCTCATTGTTGATGAAAACGGTGATGTAAAAAATGAATATATTGAGGATGACGGGACTGTATCAGTAGGAGATTATGATATGGTGCCTCTCATTGACCGTTTTGTAGAGGAACATCCTGATTTTTCCTATCACGGCCAGAAAGGATATGTGGCTCTGACCGGCTATGAAGGGATTCTGGGTTATCGGACAGACGAGGTTTATAAGACAAAAGAAGAAGGCCGGGTAACACCATTTCAGCAGGCATTTTTTGATTCCTATCCAGGTGGTTTTGATGAAGCTGCCTTTGAGAAAGAGTGCGAAAGTGCCAAAAAGGTGGCTGAGGCTATGAAGAACAATGGCTGGAAATTTGCAAGCCATACATGGGGCCATCAGAATATGCATGAGACGAATGGCATCAGCATGGACGCTTTCAAACGCGACACAGACCGTTGGGAGACGTGGGTGGAGCCTTTGATTGGAGAGACAAATACCCTGATTTATGCGTTCGGCGGGGATATCCAGGGAGCAGAGAGCTATTCCGGGGACAGGTTCTCATATTTGAAACAGTGTGGCTTTGATTATTTTTGCGGTGTGGATTCTGCAAAACACTGGATGCAGATCGGAACAGACTATGTCCGTCAATCCAGACGCAATATTGACGGGTACCGTATGTATTACAATCCTGAGATGCTGAGCGACCTTTTTGACGTACAAACCGCTTGGGATCCGCTTCGGCCGGCTTCCGTACCGCCGATTTAATGAGGGTATATTTTCCGGCTTAAACGGGATACTTTATAAAAATATATTCTTTCAGGTGATTGTGAAACTTATTCAGCTTCAGTTCGTGCCAAACGGCTTCCGATGCCTGAAAGATCCTGTGTTTTGGAGGAGATTATGGAAGAGAGGGATTTGAAACTGCATCAGCGCAGGCAGCAGAGGAGGCGGAATGAGCTGATTGTGAAATGTATCATCTCATTGCTCGTGTTGATTGTAGTAGTGCTGGCAGTGATTTTAATTAAGGATGTGGCAGTTCCGCAGCTCACAGGAAAGAATAAAAGGGAACCGCGCAATTATTTGGAACAGCTGCAGGGCAGCAGTATGTCTGCAGTTGGCCAGGTGGGTGACGGGACTGGCAGCAGTCCGGCTGCTGTCGGAACAGAGGCAGAGCTGATTGCCAAGGCTGACCGCATGGCGATGCAGTATGATTATGACGGCGCGATTGCGTATCTGAAATCCGCAGAAGGCTATACAGCGAGCCAGAATCTGCAGAATGCGGTGGCAGGCTATGAGAATACGAAGTCGGGCTGCAGCGCTTATCCGCTGGATCAGATCACACATGTATTTTTTCATACAATGATAAAGGATAACAGCAAGGCCTTTGACGGCGACAGCAAAGAGGGCGGCTACAATCAGGTTATGACGACCATGAGTGAGTTTGAAGGAATCATGCAGTCCATGTATGAAAAAGGGTATGTGATGGTGAGCCTGCATGATATGTGTACTGTGAACAGTGACGGTACAGTGACAAGAGGGGAAATCCGTCTTCCGCCGGGAAAGACACCGTTTGTGCTTTCACAGGATGATGTGAGCTATTATCATTATATGGATGGAGACGGCTTTGCACAGAAGTTGATCGTGGACGAAAATGGAGACGTGAAAAATACGTACATTGAGGATGATGGCAGTATTTCCGTCGGTGATTATGATATGGTTCCGTGGATTGATACTTTCGTAAAAGAACATCCGGATTTCTCTTATCATGGCCATAAGGGAATTATCGCACTGACCGGTTACGAAGGTGTGCTGGGGTACCGGACGGATGAAGTATACCGCACCAAAGAGGCGGGTCGTGTGACGGAATATCAGCAGAAGTTTTTGAATGAGCATCCGGATTTTGACGAGGCTGCATGGCAGAAGGAAGTGACTGAGGCCCAGAAAGTGGCTGAGGCCATGAAAGCGAACGGATGGGAATTTGCGAGCCATACCTGGGGGCATATTTCGCCGCAGGCCACCGGAATTGACGGTGTGATGAAAGACACGGACCGATGGCTGAATAATGTGGCCACAGTGGTGGGCGATACAGACGTGATTATCTTTGCTTTTGGCGCGGATATCGGGGGATGGCAGCCGTATACGAGCGACAATCCGTATTTTTCTTATCTGAAAGAAAAAGGATTCAATATTTACTGTAATGTAGATTCCTCCAAAAACTGGGTGCAGTTCGGAGATAATTATATGCGTCAGGGGCGCCGGAATCTCGATGGCTACCGGATGTATTATAACCCGGAGATGCTGAGCGATTTGTTTGATGTGAGCAGTGTCTGGGATAACGCAAGGCCAACGCCGGTGCCGGAAATGTAGAAAGCTGTCCTTGCCCTGAGGCCGGAAGTGCGGAAATAATTCTGACAGTAACAGGCAGAAGGCTGCAGAGCAGCCGAAAATGATGGAGGATGTTCTGAAGGTTGAATTCCGGGAAGATTGATGTTATACTGAAAGACAGACTTTGGTAAAATCGTCAGCTTTTGGAAAGCTGATGAGGAGAACAGAAATAAAATAAATATACGGAGGGTTATTTATGAGGACATATCTTGTTACAGGAGGAGCCGGATTTATCGGGTCGAATTATATTCATTATATGTTCCGAAAGTATGGTGATGCAATCCGTATCATCAATGTTGACAAGCTTACGTATGCCGGGAATCTCGAAAATCTGAAGGAAGTGGAGGACCGGGAAAACTATCAGTTTATCCGGGCAGATATCTGTGATTCGGAAGTGATGAACCGTATTTTTGATGAGAATGATATTGACCGGGTGGTGCATTTTGCTGCTGAGAGCCATGTGGACCGCAGCATCCGCAACCCGGAGGTATTCGTAAAAACAAATGTACTCGGGACGCTGGTAATGCTCAATGCGGCAAAAGCTGCGTGGGAGTTGCCGGACGGTACATTTAAGCCGGACAAGAAGTTTTTGCATGTGTCGACCGATGAGGTTTATGGTTCTCTGGAGGAAGAGGGAGAATATTTCTATGAGACCACCCCGTATGATCCGCACAGTCCGTATTCAGCGAGCAAGGCTTCTTCTGATATGCTCGTGAAATCCTACATGGATACGTATCATTTCCCGGCTAATATTACAAATTGCAGCAACAACTACGGACCGTATCAGTTTCCGGAAAAGCTGATTCCGCTGATTATCAACAACGCATTGCAGGGGAAGAAGCTCCCGGTATATGGCGACGGGAAAAATGTTCGCGACTGGCTTTACGTGGAAGACCATGCCAAGGGAATTGATATGGTACAGGAAAAGGGCCGGTTGTTTGAGACTTACAATATCGGCGGACACAATGAAAAACAGAATATTCAGATTATCCATATTATCCTGGACACGCTGCAGGAAATGCTTCCGGCAGATGATCCGAGAAAAGCACTCGTTAGTGAGGAGCTGATTACGTATGTGACGGACCGGAAAGGACATGACCGCCGTTATGCGATTGCACCGGACAAGATTCGTGCGGAGGTTGGCTGGGAACCGGAGACCATGTTTGAGGAGGGCATCCGCAAAACCATTCAATGGTTCTTTGAACATGAAGACTGGATGAAGCATGTGACAAGCGGAGATTACCAGAAGTATTACGAGGAGATGTACGACGAGAAGTAAGCCATGGAGGGTAGTATATGAAAGGGATTATTCTGGCCGGTGGCGCCGGTACACGACTGTATCCGTTAACAAAAGCAATTTCAAAGCAGATTATGCCGGTGTACGATAAGCCGATGATTTATTATCCGCTTTCCACGCTGATGCTTGCCGGAATTCGGGAAATTCTGATTATTTCAACGCCGCGGGATCTTCCGGTGTTTGAAGAGCTGTTCGGTACAGGAGAACAGCTCGGACTTAAGATGTCCTATGCGATTCAGGAGGAGCCGCGCGGACTGGCTGATGCGTTTCTGATCGGAGAAGAATTTATTGGAGACGATCAGGTAGCGCTTGTACTGGGAGACAATATTTTTTATGGCCAGAGCTTTTCCAGCGTGCTGCAGCGTGCGGCGCAGCAGGAGAAGGGCGCCACGATTTTCGGTTATTATGTCCGCGACCCGCGTGAATACGGCGTAGTAGAATTTGATGAAAACGGCAGGGCACTTTCCATTGAGGAAAAACCGGAGCATCCAAAGAGCAATTATGCAGTGCCGGGCCTTTACTTCTATGATAATGATGTGGTGGAGATTGCCAAAAATATCAAGCCGTCCGCCCGCGGTGAAATTGAGATTACAAGCGTGAACAATGAATATCTGAAAAGAGGGCTGCTCCAGGTAGAGACGCTTGGCCGCGGCTTTGCATGGCTGGATACCGGAAATCATGATGCACTGCTGGATGCCGCCGATTTTGTGGCAGCGTTCCAGAAGCGGCAGGGCCTTTATATTTCCTGCATTGAGGAAATTGCTTACAAGAAAGGCTTTATCACAAAGGAGCAGCTGGTAGAGCTGGCTCAGCCGCTGCTGAAGACAGCGTATGGCAAATACCTGATTGAGGTGGCAGAAGGGCTGTGATGATTATTTCATCAGGACTAATATTTTTAAATCAGGATGCTCCTGGTACGGGTACACCAGGTACAAGCAGTTTTGGTTTGAAAAGGGTTTTGTTATTAAGATAAATTACAGGGTGAGGATATGGGAAAGATAACAGTAGAGACATGTGAGATTGAAGGACTTATGGAAATTACCCCGGCTGTGTTTGGAGATGAGCGCGGGTATTTTATGGAGACCTACAATTATAATGATTATAAAGCAGTCGGGATTGATATGGAGTTCGTGCAGGACAATCAGTCTTCTTCCAAGAAGGGAGTACTGAGAGGACTTCATTTTCAGATCAATTACCCCCAGGATAAGCTGGTGCGTGTTGTGGCCGGTGAGGTCTACGATGTGGCAGTTGATTTGCGGAAGGGTTCCCCGACGTACGGACAGTGGCACGGGGTGCTTCTGTCAGCAGAAAATAAAAAGCAGTTTTTTATTCCCAAGAATTTTGCGCACGGTTTTCTTGTGCTTTCAGATTATGCGGAATTCGCGTATAAATGTACAGACTTTTACCATCCGAATGATGAGGGAGGCCTTGCCTGGAATGATCCGGATATCGGTGTAAAATGGCCGATTCCGGAGGGGATGGAGCTCACAATTTCAGAGAAGGACCAGAAATGGGGCGGCATAAAAGCCCTGGTATAATGGAGTTTTAAGTTTGATGGGAAAATGGCTGAAGCTCCCCGGGGAGCTGTATCATAATAAAAAACTGATCTGGAGCCTGGCAAAGAATGACTTTAAAACAAAGTATGCAGGCTCCTATCTTGGTATTGTCTGGGCCTTTATTCAGCCGGTTGTAACTGTGCTGGTTTACTGGTTCGTATTCGGAGTGGTCCGTCAGGGAAGCCCGAAGGCTGTTCCGTTTGTTCTGTGGCTGATTACGGGATTGGTGCCGTGGTTCTTTTTTCAGGAGGCACTGACCCAGGGAACAGGATGCCTGATGGAATATAGCTATCTGGTGAAAAAGATTGTGTTTAATATCAACGTCCTTCCGGTGATTAAGATCATATCTTCCCTGTTTGTACATCTGTTTTTTGCAGCATTTACGCTGTTTTTATTCTGCTGTTACGGTTATTTCCCGGATATTTATGCCCTGCAGCTTGTGTATTACAGCATTTGCGTATTTATGCTGACGCTGGCGCTGTCGTATACGACGTGTGCGGTTACTGTTTTTTTCCGGGATCTGAAGCAGATTATTGCAATCGGCTTGCAGGTGGGGATCTGGATGACTCCGATTATGTGGGACTTTGTAGATATGAACATCAATCCATATTCACGTCTGGCAAGGCTCCTCAAAGTCAATCCGATGTATTATATTGTGGCAGGTTATCGGAATGCGCTGATTGATAAACAGTGGTTTTGGGAGCATCCGTGGCAGACAGCATATTTCTGGCTGGTGACGGCTGTTCTTTTTGTATTTGGTGCAAGGCTGTTCCGGAAGCTGAAGGTGCATTTTGCGGATGTGCTGTGAGATCAGAGAGAATACGATACAGGTAAATGATATGAATGAGAATGCAATACAGGTAGAACATGTAAGTAAAATGTACAAGCTGTACAACAGATTGTCAGACCGTCTGCGCGAGGCGCTCGGAATGCGTGTGCAGGTACGGGAGCACTATGCCCTGAAGGACGTAGACTTTTCCGTGAAGCGCGGTGAGACGGTCGGCATTATCGGGACAAACGGTTCCGGGAAGTCCACGGTACTGAAAATTATTACCGGGGTGGTAAGTCCGACCAGCGGTCAGGTGAAGGTGGACGGCAGGATTTCAGCGCTGCTGGAACTTGGGGCCGGATTCAATATGGAATATACAGGCATTGAAAATGTTTATCTGAACGGGACCATGATCGGCTTTTCAAAAGAAGAAATTGACAGCAGGCTTGATGAAATCCTGAGCTTTGCGGATATCGGCGATTTTGTATATCAGCCGGTCAAATCTTATTCCAGCGGTATGTTTGTACGGCTGGCTTTTGCCGTTGCGATTAACATTGATCCGGATATCCTGATTGTGGATGAGGCCCTCTCTGTGGGGGATGTTTTTTTTCAGGCAAAATGTTATCACAAGTTTGAAGAGTTTAAAAAGCAGGGCAAGACGATCGTGATCGTGAGCCATGACCTGAATAATATCAGCCAGTACTGCGACCGTGTGATTCTTCTGAACAAGGGGAAACTCATTGAAGAAGGGGAGCCGAAGCGGATTGTGGATCTGTATAAGCAGATTCTGGTGAACCAGGAGGAAAAGAAGGAACAGAAGGTATTAATCCACAAACAGGAAAACTGTGTATACGGAAAGCCGTTTGACCGCCCGTTTGACCGGAATCCGGCAACACTTGAGTATGGAAACGGTGAGGCGGAGATTGTGGATTTTACGATCGAAGATGTACATGGCCTGGCTAGCAATACGATTCACAAAATGGAAGACTTTACCGTAAAAATGAAGGTACATTTTCATGAGGATATTTCTGAGGTGATTTACGCGTTCAGTTTTAAGGATATCCGCGGCACGGAGATTACGGGTACCAATACGATGTTTGAACGGGTTCCCGTAGAACCTCAGAAAAAGGGAAATACGCAGACCATTACGTTTACGCAGAAAATGAATCTGCAGGGAGGTGAGTATTTGCTGTCGCTTGGGTGTACTGGGTATAAGAGCGGCGAGTTTGTGGTATTTCACCGTCTGTATGATGTGTGCAGCCTGACCGTTGTGTCGGAGAAGAATTCCGTGGGATTTTATGATATGGATTCCAGGATTACGGTGGAGTAGGGTGTATTTCTTGGGTTGTGGTAAGAGGACGTCCCCTGGGAAACGATGCAAAAACGGGGTTCCGAGGCAAACAAGTCACCCCTTATTTTGCATCGTTTCCCAGGGGACTGACTTTGACAGGAATACAGGAAGTGTTGGAATTGACTGTTGTAGATTAAGAGTACTGTAGCTTGAGCATATGGCGGGCTAAGGGTATGGTAGATTGAGGGGAATGCAGGCTGAGAGTACTGTAGATTAAGGGCATTGTAGTTTGGGAGTATTGCAGGCTAAGGGTACTGAAGATTAAGGGGAATGCAGGCTGAGAGTACTGTAGATTAAGGGCATTGTAGTTTGGGAGTATTGCAGGCTAAGGGTACTGAAGATTAAGGGGAATGCAGGCTGAGAGTACTGTAAATTAAGGGCATTGTAGCTTGGGATTCTTGCGGATTAAGAATGATGCAGGTTAAGAGGCAGGTTAAGAGTAGTGTAGAGAGGGATGCGGGGGTTATGGTGCGGTATGTAGGGAAGGTTTTGCTGGATGATACTTTTTATCCTGGGTGGGATTTGGGTATGGATGGGGCGGAAGATGAGATTTTGGAGGTGGTTTCGTCTTATCCGGAGGAAGCGTACGCCAGGGTGATTGGAGAGCGGAAGAAATGGGAGTTGCTGTACCATTTATCGCATGTGAGGCAGAATCTTGTGGAATGGCTGCCCATTACAAAGGAGCAGGGGGTGCTGGAGATTGGCGCGGGCTGTGGCGTATTTACGGGGGTGCTTGCTGAGAAGGCGAAGAGTGTGCGGTGTATAGAAACGTCAGGGAAGCGGAGCCTGATCAATGCGACGAGGCATCAGAAGCGGGAGAAGATCGAAATCTGGAACTGGGAATTTCAAAAGGCTGTGGAAAAACTGGGTGAGCTTAATGAGCAGTATGACTGGATTGTGCTCACAGAGGGACTTGCAGGTGCATCGGCGTGCTGGGAGGATATGGGAGAGGGTACGCGGTATACGGCGTTTTTAAGGCAGCTTGGGCGTTTTTTGAAAAAGGACGGAAGGCTTGTATTTGCAGCAGACAACCGTCTGGGACTGAAATATTTTGCCGGATGTGCGCCGGAGGGCGGCACACGGTATTTTGAGGGCATAGAGGGCTGGACGAAGGGGCAGGATGCAAGGTCATTTTCGAGGCCGGAGCTGGAAAAGATCTGCCGGGCCGCGGGATTGGAGGATATGGAGTTTTACTATCCATATCCGGACAGGGTTTTGCCGATGTCGGTTTATTCGGATGCGTATTTGCCAAAGGCAGGGGAGCTGAGAGATAACCGGAAAAACTTCGACCGGGAGCGCTATATCCTGTTTGATGAGGCACGGGCTTTTGACCGTATTCTGGAAGATGGGCTGTTTCCGGTGTTTGCGAATGCATTTCTGGTGATTGCGCGCCAGGCGGGGCAATAAGTGGAAGTTTGAAGAAATGTGACCGACAGATCAATAAGCGAAAGCCTGAAAGAAGTGTGGCCGACAGGTCAATAAGTGGAAGCTTGAAAGAAGTGTGGCCGACAGGTCAATAAGTGGAAGTTTGAAGAAATGTGACCGACAGGTCAATAAGCGAAAGCCTGAAAGAAGTGTGGCCGACAGGTCAATAAGTGGAAGCCTGAAAGAAATGTGGCTTGACAGGGGGCTCGTGGCTGGTCTTAGCGAGGCTGGATCATAAAGGAAATCGTATGGAGAAAATTATATTTACAAAATATTCAAATGAACGTGCCAGAGAGTTCTGTATCAGGACAGATATCTGCCAGAGTGAGGATGGTTTCAGGCTTGTGAGAAAAAGCGCCTGCTATCCGGAAGGCTGTTCCCATATAGAAGGGATGAAGGTCTGGTATAAGCAGTTGGAGGAGGTTTACCGGGGAAGCGGGATTTCGATGAACCGGCTGATATCTGCAGAAGAAGGAACTGGAGACGGAGGGACGCAGGCAGACGGAGAATCAGGTTCGGAACCTCGTGAAACTGTCCAAAAGGAGAATGTTTCTGACAGGAATCAGGAAACCGGTGCATGCGGAAGTGTGGCGTTCGAATACCTGACAGGCCAGACACTGGAAGAGCAGCTGGATTTGATGCTTGGCAGCGGTGATGTGGACGGGGCAATTACGCGGCTGCTTGCTTTTGTAGACACGGTGCGCCGTGCAGGGACGCGGGAAGTGTTTCGGGTGACAGAAGAATTCCGGAAAGTGTTTGGGGATGTGGATTTGCCGGATGGATTATTTTGTGCGCCGGTGACAGATTTGGATATGATTGCGGCAAATGCTTTTGTGACAGGTGACGGATGGGTGATGATGGACTATGAGTGGTCCTTTGGTTTCCCGATTCCTGTCAATTATGTTATGTTCCGTATTCTTCATTTTTATATATACGGGAGCACTGCAAGGTCAGCGCTCTATACAAAAAATTTATATGGCCGGGCGGGGCTTGACGGGGAAGAAGTGCGTCAGTATGAGCGGATGGAAGAGCATTTCCAGCAGTATGTGCTGGGAGGGCATGTTCCGCTGCGTTTTCTTTACCCGGAGATGACGCCGGGCTGTATTGATTTCAGAGACGAAAAAAAGCAGGAAAGTATTGCAGAGCTTTGCAGGGAAGCGCGTCCGGAAAAACAGGAAGCAGCTGCGTTGCAGCTGTGTGTGGACTCGATTGAACGGACGGAGGATGAGCTGGAGATCAAAGGGTGGTCGTTTAACGGAAAGCTGGTGTGTCCGCAGTTTACGGTTATTGATGCGGCAGGAGAACAATGTGAGCTGAAAAGACTGGAGTTTTTCATGCGCAGAGACGTAAACGTATTATTTGGCATGGAGGATTCTCCGTATACAGCTGGTTTTGATTTGATTATCCGTCTGCCGAAGAAAACAGCGAAACGCTGGGGCGAGCGATATGTGCTCCGTGCACAGGCAGGGGAAGAGCAGACAGCGTATGTGGTGGATGTAAGCAGGCTTGCGTTTAAAAGCGGCAAAATCGGACGGAAGCTGGTAGAGCTGAAATCAAAAGAGCAGACAGGTGGGCCAAAGTATTTTTCGCCTTATGAGATAGGGCTTTTTGGTGAGAGCCGGAAGCTACGTAAGGAAGATCAGAGATTCGGCGGCTGGCGGCTGGCGATGCAGCTTACGGAAAAGGAGCGAAAGACGCAGCGGGAGCACCGGTTTGAGAAAAATCCGCTTATCAGCATCATAATTCCACTCTATCAGACCCCGCCGCAATATCTGCGGGCAATGCTGGATTCCATACTGGCGCAGACGTACAGTAATTTTGAGATCTGCCTGACAGACGGAAGCGGAGAGGATGACAGCGTCAGCGCACAGGTGCAACAGGAGTACGGGAGAGAAACGCGTATCCGGTATAAAAAACTGAAGCAAAACGGCGGCATTTCCGAAAATACAAATGAGGCGCTGGCTATGGCACGCGGGGATTATGTGATGCTGGGCGATCACGATGATTTGCTGGAGCCCCATGCGCTGTATGAGATTGTAAAGGTTATCAATGAACATCCGGATGCTGATATGATTTATACGGATGAGGACAAGGTAGATGCGCAGGGACAGCATTATTTTGATCCGCATTTTAAGCCGGATTTTAATTTATACATGCTGCGGACTTCTAATTATATCTGCCATATTTTTGTGGTGAAGCGCCAGATTGCAGAGCAGGTCGGGGGCTTCCGGAAGGAATATGACGGCGCGCAGGATTATGACTTTATTCTGCGGTGCTGCGAGCAGTCAAAAGGAATTTATCATATTCCGAAAATTCTGTATCACTGGCGGACGCATGCAGCCTCTACTGCTTCCAATCCGGAGAGCAAGCTCTATGCCTGGGAGGCAGGAAGAAAGGCGCTTGCGGAGCATTACCGCCGTGTGGGCGTCAATGCGGAGGCCACATTGGGGGAACTGTTCGGGCGTTACCGGACCAGATGGAAAGTTGAGGGGAATCCACTTGTTTCAATTCTGATTCCCAATAAAGATCACAGCGAAGATCTTGAAATGTGCGTCAGATCAATCTGCCGAAAATCCTCATATCAGAATTTTGAGATTCTGATTGTGGAAAATAACAGTGAGGAACCAAAAACCTTTGCATGTTACAAAAAGCTGCAGGCAGAGTTTCCGCGCGTGCGGGTGATTACGTGGAAGAATGCGTTTCACTATTCTAAAATCAATAATTTCGCAGCGCGGGAGGCAAACGGTGAATATCTGTTGCTGCTGAATAACGATACGGAAGTGATCGAACCGCACTGGATGGAAGAGATGCTGGGTATCTGTCAGCAAAAAGAGGTCGGGGCTGTTGGGGCCAAGCTGTTTTATCCGGATGGAACGATTCAGCATGCGGGCGTGATTCTGGGACTTGGAGGGATTGCCGGGCATCTGTTTGCCGGTATGGACGGGAACCAGTGCGGTTACGTGGCGCGGGCCAATACAACACAGAATCTGAGCGCTGTGACGGCGGCGTGCATGATGACAAAACGCAGTGTCTTTGAGGGCGTGGGCGGCCTGGATGAAAATCTGGCTGTGGCCTTGAATGATGTGGACTACTGTATGAAAGTCACACAGACAGGAAGGCTGGTCGTTTACACCCCGTATGCACAGCTTTACCACAACGAGTCCGTTACGAGAGGACTGGAGGACAGTCCGGAAAAAAGGGAGCGCTTTGCGCAGGAGCAGCGCATATTTGAACAGAAGTGGGGAGAACGGCTGAAAGACGGAGACCCCTATTACAATATCAATCTGTCGCGGGTGAGCGGGCAGTGTTCGTTCCGAATACCTGAGTGACAGGAAGGACGGCATTTCCAGTATTATGAATAAAGCGAAAAAGATGGTGGATAAAGGAATTGCATATCTGAAAAAAAACGGCGTCCGGGCTGCGGCAAAGCGCCTTGGCCGGAAAATCATTTTAAGCCGGGATGTGGATTATGAAAAATGGCTGAAGAATCATCGAAAGCAGCGCATAAACCGCCTCTCAGGAACAGCTGCAGTACCCATTCATGTGGTGGTCTGCGGTACGTTTACAGGCCATGTGGAAGCACGGGATTATTACCTTTTTATAGAAGAAGGAGATATCCTGGAAGCAGATGCCAAAGAAACGTATGCAGATGCAGTGCTGGCCCATCCGGAGGCTGAGTTGTTTTACTGTGACAGCGATTCTTTTACATGCAGTCCGGAAGATTTGAAGTACAGTAAAAATAAGGCAGCGTATGCCGGGAGGAATCTAAAATGCGCAGATAACGTAGATAAAAAATCAGACGGCAGGAAAAGTAATGCACAGGTTAATAATAAAAATCCAGGCATTGTCCGACCAAACTGCAAACCGGATTTTGATCCGTTTTACTTATACAGTACCAATTATATCGGAAGTGGATTTCTGGTATCCGGTCGCCTTGTGCAGGAGTTGGGAATGCCGCAGGATCTGTATGCGTATCTGCTTGCCTGTGCGGGAAAAGCAGCCGGGATTGCACATGTACCGGAGATTCTCTGCCATGAGGGCATGCGGGAAGATGCAGAAACACGATGGAAAAAGGAAGAAGAGGTACTCAAGAACTATTTTTCAAGAAATGGAATTTCTGCCGAAGTAACAGCAGGCCCTCAGCCATGGACCAGAAAAGTTACGTACGCATTGCCTCAGACAAGTCCCCTCGTTTCAATTCTGATCCCGAATAAAGACCATCAGGAGGACCTTGAGAAATGTATCCGCAGCATCCGGCAGTTCGGCGGTTACGGGCCATACGAAATTTTGATTCTGGAAAATAACAGCAGTACACCGGAGATATATTCCTATTATAAGAAACTGCAAAAAGAGCCGGACATTCACGTACTTTCCTGTAAAGGAGCCTTTAATTACGCGAGAGTTAACAATCAGGGCGCAGCGCAGGCAAAAGGAGACTACCTGCTGTTTCTGAACAATGATACAGAAATGGCAAAACCAGACTGCATCCTGGAACTGATGAATTACGCCTTACTTCCGGAAGTGGGAGCAGTCGGCGCGCAGCTGTTTTACGGAGACGATACGATTCAGCACGCAGGCGTGGTTCTGGGCTATGGCGGCCTGGCCGGCCATGCGTTTGAAGGCCTGGCACGTCAGAAAACAACTGAGCACAATGAGATCATCTGCCCAAGGTGCTGCAGCGCCGTAACCGCAGCATGCATGATGGTGCGCCGCAGCGTATTTGAGCAGGCCGGAGGCTTTGATGAGGCATTTGGCGTAGCATACAATGATATCGACCTCTGCCTGCGCATCCGCAAACTTGGAAAACAAATCATCTATACCCCATACGCCCAGCTTTACCATTACGAATCCCAGACCAGAGGCCTGGAATTAACCGACGAAAAAGCCGAACGAATCCGCCGCGAGAGCGCACTTTTTCACAACCGCTGGGGCGGCCTGCTCTCCCAGGGCGACCCATTTTATAATCCAAATCTGACCCTGGAGAAAGCCGATTATTCTCTAAAAACATAAACAAAATAAATGACCTGCTTAAGAAACAAACAACCCAGTAAAAATAAACGGCCTGATACGAATAAGTGACCCGATGCGAACAAACAGCCTGATAAGAATAAATGATTCGATGCGAATAAACAGGCTAATAAAAATAAACAGACCAATAAAACATAAAGAAATCAATAAAAGAATGTATAACCGATTGTAAAACGCTGTTTCAAAGTCAGTCTCCAGGAGCAACATACAAAATAAGGGGTGACTTGTTTGCTGGAACCCCGTTTTTGTATGTTGCTCCTGGAGACGTCCTCTTCCCACACCCACCCCGCACTCAATCCGCACTCAATCATTAAAAAGGAGCCGAATCATGAACCCGATCCAAAGCATCAGAGGAATGAAAAAAGAATACAAAATAGAAATCCTGTTCCTGCTCGCCCTTGCAGTGTATTACACAATGTGGGCCAGGGTACAGCCGCTCGGCGTATCGCCGGATGAGACGATGCGCTATCAGGTTGCGCAGTATATTTACGAATACGGAACCCTGCCGCGGGGCGATACACCGGAGATTCTGAACAAAACATGGGGAATTTCCTACGCGTTTAATCCCATTCTCGCATACATGCTGTGCGCGGTTTCCATGAAGCTGATGAGCTTTTTCAATGACCACGCCTATGCGCTTCTGATGGCAGCGCGTATGGTCAGCGTGTTTTTCGGTGTAGGGACTGTATTTTTTGCAATCCGGATTGCAAAACAGCTTTTCTCAAAAAGAGAGGCCTGGATGTTCGTGCTGGTGATCGCCTTTTTCCCGAACATGGCATTTCTGTCTTCTTATGTAAA
>CAOJHI010000011.1 GCA_948436005.1 uncultured Lachnospiraceae bacterium | reverse complement strand
TGTTCCGATTGTGATTGCTATTGCACTTGTGACGCTTGCAGTCTGGCTGGTTGCGGGAGAGGGCATTGGCTTTGCACTTGCGAGAAGCATTTCAGTTCTTGTAATCAGCTGCCCGTGTGCGCTTGGATTGGCGACGCCGGTGGCGATCATGGTGGGAAATGGTATGGGAGCCAAAAGCGGTATCTTGTTTAAGACAGCCGTATCGCTGGAGGAAACCGGAAAAGTTGAAGTCATTGCGCTGGATAAAACGGGAACGATCACCAGCGGGGAACCGCGGATTACAGATTTGCTTCCAGCAGACGGTGTGACGCAGGAGGAGCTGCTCATACAGGCATTTGCACTGGAACAAAAGAGTGAACATCCTCTGGCCCGCGCGATTGTGGAGCGGGCAAAAGAGCAAAAATTACCGGCCAGAGAGCTGCGGGATTTTGAGGCAGTACCAGGAAACGGGCTTACCGGAAACAGCGACGGGCATCTGCTTGCAGGAGGCAATCTGACTTTCATCCGTACAAAAGCAGAGGTGCCGGAGCGTGAGCGCCGTGCGGCTGAGCAGTTTGCGGAAGAAGGAAAAACACCGCTGTTTTTTGCACAGGACGGGAAGCTCATCGGTATGATTGCAGTGGCAGATGTTATAAAAGAAGACAGCCCGGAGGCTGTAAAGCAGCTGCAGAATATGGGAATCCGGGTGGTTATGCTGACAGGCGACAATGAGAGGACCGCAAAAGCCATCGGTGCGCAGGCCGGTGTGGATGAAGTGATTGCAGGAGTTTTGCCGGATGGCAAAGAAAGCGTGATTCGAAGCCTGAAGCATCATGGAAAGGTCGCAATGGTGGGAGACGGAATCAATGATGCGCCGGCCCTGACGCGCGCGGATATCGGCATCGCGATTGGAGCTGGTGCGGATATTGCGATTGATGCGGCGGATGTGGTTCTGATGAAAAGCAGACTTCTCGATGTGGCAGCTGCAATCCGCCTGAGCAGGGCAACGCTTAGAAACATTCATGAAAACCTGTTCTGGGCCTTTATCTACAATATCATTGGAATTCCGCTTGCAGCAGGACTGTGGTATCCGATCTTTGGCTGGAAACTGAATCCGATGTTTGGCGCTGCGGCCATGAGTCTGTCAAGCTTTTGCGTTGTAGTAAATGCATTACGTTTGAATCTGTTTTCGATGTATCAGACATCAAAGGATAAAAAAATAAAACATCATAAAGAAAAGGAGAATAAAAAAATGGAAAAAACGATGAAGATCAATGGGATGATGTGCGGACACTGTGAGGCACGCGTAAAGAAGACTCTGGAAGCTCTGCCGCAGGTAGAAGAGGCGATTGTAAGCCATGAAAGCGGAACAGCTGTCGTAAAGCTGAATGCAGAAGTAGATCCTGCTGTGCTGAAAAAAGCTGTAGAGGAACAGGATTATGAAGTAACAGATATTCAATAAAATGATTGCTATAATTTCTGATATTATAGCTTTAAAAAACGGAGTTTCAGTAAAATAATAAAGTGACTGATACATTTATGGAAGGACAAAGCCAATTTTCGGTCTTTGTCCTTTGTATTATATAGACTTTACATCAAAAGAAGGAAAAAGGCATCTTTACGCAGAAAAGAAAAGCATGTATACTGAATGAAAAGAACTAAGGAGGAACAATTATGTCTGAATTTTATGATCAGGTGAAGGAACGGCTGATTCGTTATGCAAAAGTAGATACACAGTCCCTGGCAGGGACCACTGCTACACCGACTACGGAAAAGCAGAAGGATTTAGGACGTATGCTCAGAGATGAGCTCGTAGAAATTGGAGCAGAGAATGTTTATATGGATGAGGAGAACTGTGTGGTATATGGTACGATTCCCTCTAATCTGCCGGATGGAGCGGGTAAATCCGTTGGTTTTGTGGCACATATGGATACCACGCCGGATATTACCGGCACAAATGTAAAGCCGTGGGTGTTGGAAAACTATCAGGGCGGAGATATTGTGGTAAATCCGGAGAAAAATATTGTGATGGAAGAGTCCGTTTATCCCAAGCTGAAAAATTATATCGGTCATGATCTGATTATGACAGATGGTACAACACTGCTGGGCGGAGACGATAAATCAGCAGTGGCTGTAGTTATGACAATGGCGGAATACTTCTGCAAACATCCGGAGGTTCCGCACGGCCCGATTCAGATTGGATTTACTCCGGACGAGGAAGTAGGACGTTTGGCTGAAAATCTTGATCTGGAGCGGTTTGGCGCAGAGATTGCCTATACGGTAGATGGTGAAGAGGTAGGCCATTTCAGCTATGAGACCTTTAACGGAACAGAAGCGCAGATAACAGTGAATGGACTGAATGTGCATCCAGGTTTTGCAAAAGATATCATGAAAAATGCAGTGGAGATCGGCGGCCAGTTCATGGAGATGCTGCCTGCGTTTGAGCGTCCTCAGTTTACAGAAGGGAGAGAGGGGTACTTCCATCCGTTCATTTTTGAAGGAACTGTAGAAAGAACTTTTATCCGCTGCCTGATTCGTGATCACGATGCTGAGCATTTTGAGCAGCGCAAAGCTTATGTTCAAAAATGTGTAGATGCGCTGAACCGCCAGTATGGAAGCGGAACTGTGGAGCTGAACTTTGTGTCCACTTATTACAGTATGAAAAAGGTGGTGGGCCAGGTGCCGTACATGGTTGACTATGCGAATGAGGCCATGGAGGCATGCGGCGTTGAAATGATTAACGAGGCAGTGCGGGGAGGAACCGATGGTTCAGCTCTTTCACAGAGAGGACTTCCGTGCCCGAATATCAGTGCTGGTTATCAGTATGGTCACAGCCGGTTTGAGTTTGCATCTGTTCAGTCTATGGAAAAAACAGCGGAGATTCTGGTAGAGCTGGTAAAAGTGTATGCGCGGCATGCATAGGTGAACGGTTCAAAAGAAAAAGTTGCTTTAAATAAATATGCTCCCTTCAGGCAGACAAGTGAAAAGAACGGCTTGTCACTCAGAAGGGAGCATATTTTTTATCAGATTTGAACTTATTTAGAAACCTGAAACGTTCTCTGACTCCATTGACACAGAGCTGTCCGGAATCATGCGGATGCAGTTTGGCTATTGATTTTTAATCTGCATGTCCCACATAATCTCATTTACATTTTCTTCTGTCACTTTTTGATAAGGCAAACGTATATATTTCCCGTCAATCAATTTGATATCATCTGGAAGTTCAGTGTGCATAACTACGGACCGTGCAAGCTCAAGCATGCTGATTGCCTGCCCCTTTGCATCGTTGAGTACGGTTCCGAGCAGTTCGCCTGCCTGTAATGCTTCGAGACCGACCTTGGTTCCATCAATACCGATAACGACTGGCCAGGGATGTCCGTCTTCGCTGGCCTGACGTTTGGAACCCAGAATTTTTTTCAGGGAGTCTACAGCGCCGAGCGCCATATCGTCGTTGTTGGCAAGCACTACTTCAATCTGGTCGCCAAAATTTTTCAGAAACTGATTCATTTTTGTCTCAGCCTGCGCGCGGTTCCAGTTGGCGATTTCATCACCGAGTTTTTCGACCTGGAATCCTTTCTCTTTCAGAGTATTAATTACATACAAAGTACGTACCATGGAATCCTGGTGCCCGGCTTCGCCCTCAAGCATCACATATTGAATGACTCCATCTCCGTTGCGGTCAATAGAAGGAAAATCCTTTTCACATGCCTCGGCAAGAATTTCTCCCTGAAGAATACCGGATTCAAAAGCGTCTGCTCCGACATAATAGAGATGATCCCAGCGCTGAAGGTCCTCTTCTACAAGCTCGCGGTTGAAAAAGATAACCGGCACTCCGGCAATTTTGGCTTTTTCGATTATACTGGAAGCATCCGTGCGGTCTACCAGATTGATGCATGCAATATCAAAACCACGCCGTATAAAATCGTCCATCTGGTCATTCTGTGTAAGCTGGACTTTGTTCGCATCCTGTACTTCTACTGTAATCGTAATATCCCATTCCTGTTCCTTTTCTTTCGCATAAGCTTTTAACTGGGAAATTTCTTCAGAAATAAAAGTATCATACTGGTCATAAACGCTGATGCCGATTTTCAGACTTTTTACTTCTTCTTTCTGTCCGGGAATTGCGCTGCAGCCTGCGGTGAGGGCAGTGGCAATCAGGAGAACCGGAAACAGACGTATGATTTTACGGGTCATATGTTTTCCTCCATAGGTTGCGCTGCTTTTACGTGTTGTTTATCTGTGGTTTGGGCAACACGAAAGCTATTTTAATGGAAACAGTAATCGTTGGTGTTCCGGGTCGTACAGGGTATCTCTTGTGACATAGTAATATTTGATTTCGGCAGTTGGTATGAGTTCCCTGTTCTGACTTTGCTGGATCAGTGCCTGAAGGCCCTGATAACCGATATTGAATTCATTTTGATAGACAAGCCCGCGGATTTTTCCGGCATCCAGGCCACTTACCGTTTTTTGGGTATTCCCGATTCCAAAGGCTCTTTGACGGAAAATATCTTCAAATTCGCGGGCAATCTGGGGATTGTCAGAAGCGTCAATCAGGGCTTCTGTGCAGTACTTGTCCAGAGCAACAATATAGGTTCCTGCATAGCCCCGGCCATACATGTTGGCAATGCAGACCGGGAGGCTGTAATCTCCAACGGAACGGGTGTATTCAGTGATTGTGGCGTCCGGGATGTTTTTGTATATGGCATCTGTAAATCCCTGAAAACGCCGCTGCACGCTTTGCCTTTGGATGTATTCCGTGATTACACAGACTGCTGTGGAAGCTGTTTTTTTCATGTCCTGCGCCACGCGGGTGCCGAGCAGATAG
Source organism: uncultured Lachnospiraceae bacterium (assembly GCA_948436005.1). Classification (GTDB taxonomy): domain Bacteria; phylum Bacillota; class Clostridia; order Lachnospirales; family Lachnospiraceae; genus Choladousia. The sequence goes on along the minus strand of CAOJHI010000011.1, from coordinate 23,582 downwards.
CCCATTTGATAATTATCGGCTGAGATATCGGCATCCTCTGAGCCCAGGCCTGTTTCGAGCGTTAAGATTGGAAGGGGCTGTTCGAGCTGTTCTATTTCTTCCGCTAAAGCCTCACTGTCTACCGGGGCGAGCAACAGGCCGTCCGCTCCGTTTTCAATTTCACGTTTTATGAGTTCCAGCTCGTTTTCCGGGGTTCCTCCGGACGGCATGGTGACATAGTTGACGACAGCGTCAGAGTCTTCTTCCGCCTGCCGGATTCCTTCAAGAAGAGCAGTCCAGTCATTGTCTGTGTACTGATAGAGAATGACAGAGTAATGCCCGGAAGAAACCTGAATCGGCGGTGTCAGAAGGACGAGGTATACGAGTGCCAAAATAGCGCTGACCAAAAGAAAAATGAAGGAAAAACGAAAATATTTATTTTTCATACAGTCGTTCCCTCCTTTATTTTTTCAAAGGTGTCTTCACAAAGTGGCAGACGGATGCGTACCAGTGTGCCTTCGTCCGGTTCGCTTTCAATCTCCAGTCCATAGGCACTGCCGAAGTAAAGCTGGATACGCTGATGGACATTGCGCAGCCCAATGCCGGAACCGCGGCTGCGTTCTCTGGTTTCTTCTGTGAGGAGAGAAGCGAGCCGTTCTTTCGGAATACCGGGCCCGTTGTCAGCAACCTCGATGGACAGGTCAGTACCGTCCGGTTTTACCCGGATGTGTATCTCGCCGTCGCCGTCCATAAATTCCATACCGTAATAGATTGCATTTTCAATCAGAGGCTGAATAATCAGTTTGATTGTTTTGTAATGTGTCAGTGATTGATCTACATCAAAGTATGCTTCAAAACGGTTTTTATAGCGGTATTTCTGAATGGCCACATAGCTTTGCGCGTGGCGGATTTCATCTTCAATTGTGATCAGTGTTTTGCCCTTGGAGAGACTGATGCGAAACAGACTTCCAAGCGCCTGTACCATGGAGATGGCATCCTCGTATTTTTCAGCCTCAATCATCCACATGATGGAATCAAGCGTGTTATACAGGAAGTGCGGATTAATCTGGGACTGCAGTGCATCCAGCTCGCTTTTACGTTTTTCTTCCTGTTCCCGGACAATATCGTCTGTCAGACGCCGCATCTCCACGACCATGGAGTGAATTGTTTTACCAAGATGCTGGATTTCATGTGGCCCTCCGATGTAAATCTGCGGAGTGGGGGAAAAATCAATTTCCTTTACAGAGTTTTCCAGACGCTTTAGCGGTTTGACTACGCGGACCGAAACCAGCTGATTCAGGAAAATCATAACAAGAATGGCAATTGCGACAACGAGGAAAGCCATAAGCTGGCTTTTGAAAAATGTGCCGTAAAGCCGCATGGTCGGCGTAACGCTTATGATTTTCCAGCCAGTATAGCCGACTGTTTTTACTACCAGCATGCGTTCCTCACCGTGGAACGATTCTTTGTGAATGCCGTCTTCCAGCTTGGCATCCTGTATGTTATTCTCTTCGATTAAATTTGAAAAGATCAGATTCTGTTTTGGGTGATAAATCAGTTTTCCGTTGCTGTCCACAAGATAGACATAACCAGGGCTCTGGATATTTACCTTTGTAAAGAGCTGCTGGATTCCGCTGAAATCCATGTCAACGAGCAAAATACCGCTTTCCAGGCTGCCGTTGCGTGTGATTTCCACACCACGGCTTAAGGAGATCACCCAATAGTACCGGTCACTGCTGTTGTCAAAAAGATTCTGGACGTGAACATCGGAAAAATGCAGGTTTTCCATTTTCTCAGTGGCTTTTAAAAACCAGTCCTGATTGGCAACCCGGATATCGGGCTTCAGGGAAGAGAAGGGTACAGCGCTGATGAGTTTTCCGTCTTTTGAAAAACACGCAAGGCTGACCAAAGTGTCCTTGTTGGCCTCATACAGAAGGTTCAGGTCATTGTCAATACCTGAAGAGCCAAAGTCAATCTGCTTGATGCTGTTGTAATAAACCGAGTCAGAAATACGCATCATATTCCGCAGATAACTGTTCAGGTTGATATCAACCTGGTTCAGAAGTCGCTGATTATCTTCAAGAGCCATTGTTTCCATGGCAGACTGATAGCTGCGCAGCAGAAAAATTCCGAGCAGAGCCATGCCGATGACTGTTACGAGCGTAAAAGAGATGGAGATCGTAAACTGCATGCTTTTCTGCTTGTAATAATGCTTGATGTATTTCCAGCGTTTTTTGAACCAGCTCATTCATTTACCTCTTTTTTCAGGTTTGCGCGGTACTTGGAAGGGGAAATACCGAATTCCTTTTTAAATACATAGCTGAAGTAATTTGGTTCCATGTATCCGACAGCTTCTGCGATAATATAGGTTTTATCCTCTGTGGAGGAGAGCAGCTGCACAGCGTGTTCCAGACGGATTTTTGTCAGATATGCCGCAAAACCCAGTCCAACCTCACGTTTGAATACAGTGGAAAAATATGCGGCACTGACATTCAGATAGCGGCAGAGCGTATCGGCAGAGAGGTCGCTTTCCATATAGTGTTCCTCAATATATTCTTTTGCCCTTTCAGTAAGGCGCATGGTTGAGTCTTTTCGTTCATGGCGCAGCTTGCGGCGCAGATTGGTGCAGATATCCAGAAGCCAGGCCTCAAGCTCCTCCAGGGAAGAAAATTGGTCAATTTCCTGCCATGGCATTCGTTCCTGTCCAAAGATATCGCGGACATCCAGCTGATAGGACCGGCCTACCTTGGTGAATTCTGTCAGAAGCTCCATGCAGGCAAGCTGATACTGGCTTGGCGTGATGGCACGGCAGCGCAGCGTTTTAATAAACTGATGGATAGCCTCATAGGTTTCCTCGCGGTTGCCGAGTTTGACAGCGCGAAGGATTTCCTGATAATTATATTCAGGAAGCTCTACAGAATCTTCCGGGCGGGGTTCAATATCGTTGATATAGATCACCTGGCTTTCTGCAGCAATGATTGTGCGGTATTCCATTGCATTTGCAGCTTCCTGAAAGGAGGCTGTGAGGTTCGTGAAATCGGTCACAACCTGTCCGACGGCAGCCGTCACGCGAATTTTCAGGATACGGTCAGCCATTTTGCAGATCTGATCCAGGTGATATAGAATGCTGCTTAATGATTCCGGTGTTTCTGTCAGAAAAATAATAGCAATCCGATCCAGATAATTGATGCAGTGATGACGGAGTTTATCCGTCAGATAGTCCTGCACAAGCCCTATTAAAGACAAATTCAAAAGCTGTAAAGGATTTTCACTTCCAGCGGTAGAACTGCCGCGGAGAATAGCAGCAGCATAGCAGGGGCTGTCGAGATTCAGATCATACGTCTGCAGCAGACTTTTGGCACGTTCACCGGTTGTGTGCCCTTCCAGAATACTGGTGAGCAGCTGTTCCTGCATGGCAGGCAGACTTTTCTGATAATATTCATTCAGCCGGTATACGTTTCGGCGCTCCGCAATTTCATGATCCAGGGCTGTTTTGATTTTGCGGAACACTTCCGTCAGATCTTTGGAGCTGATTGGCTTCAGAAGATACTCTTCAGCTTCCAGATGGATGGCTTCGCGGGCATATTCAAACTCATCAAAGCCGGAATAGATGACCACTTTCATGTTCCGATAATTTTCTTTTAATTTACGGCAGAGCGTCAGGCCATCCATAAACGGCATTTTGATATCAGTCAGTACGACATCAATGTGTGTCTGCTCCGCAATTTCCAGAGCTTCCTGTCCGTTTTCCGCAGTACCTACCATTGAGAAGCCAAGTGCTTCCCAGTCTATTTTTCGTTTCATAACCTGGAGGACGTCTGCTTCGTCGTCAACCAGAAGAATGTTGTATAGTTCGTTTTTGGTGTCCATGTGTATGTCTCCCTGTATAGATGGCATATTTTTTTCACAATGTCAAATGATCTAAATATAGATTAATTATAAGGGGTACAGCAAAAAATAACAATGAAATTCAGCAAGGAAAGATGCAAAAAAATGGAAAAAAAGCGGTTCTCCGTTCGGGAAAACCGCTCCTCATCTTATTTGCTAAAAATCATTCCGCATATTACGACAGCAATTCCAAAAATCACCAGTCCGGCAATGAAACGATCCATGACTTTTACGGTAACATGATGATTATACAGCCAGTCATAGGCACGTTCGCGTATGCTGCGAGGGTCTGGTTCGCGTTTTTCTTTGCGTTGTAATTTTCTGCTCATAAAAAATATCCTCTTATTTTTTGGCGATGTATTTGCGGATATCAAGTGCAATAGCTACTACAATAACAATACCCTGTGCAATGAACTGGTAGTTAGAATCAACGCCAAGGAACTGCAGTGCAGATTTCAGAAGCTCGAATACAGCAACACCGATGATAACGCCAGAAATTTTACCAATACCACCGTTTACAGATACACCACCAATCGTACATGCTGCGATAGCCTCAAGCTCGTAACCCTGTCCAAGGTTTACACCGCCACCACCGGATTTTCCCATAAGAAGGAAGCCGGCAATTGCATACATTGCAGCAGCGCTGGTATAAATGATGATTTTTGTTTTTTTGGTGTTTACGCCAGAAACTTCAGCAGCTGTTTCATTGCCACCAATTGCATACATGTATTTTCCATGGCGAGTATAGTTATAAATAAACCAGAAAATTGCTGCTGCAATGATTAAGTAGAAGAACTGATAAGAAATCGGTCCAAGCTTACCCTGTGTTACAGTGATGAAATCAGCACGAAGATTACCGATCGGAACTGCACCGGTGATAACAAGACAGATACCATAAACAATTAACTGCATACCAAGAGTACCGATGAAAGCCGGTACCTGAAGGTAAGAAATAACGATACCATTGATAAAACCAAGTACTGCACAAATTGCAATAACAATCAAAAGAACGATAAAAATGTTCAGTACCGGAAAATTAGGCCAAAGTTTGCCAGCGGCATCTGTTTTCTGCAACATGAGGCCTGCAAGACAGCCGCTGAGACCAACCATACGTCCTGCTGACAGGTCGGTACCTTTTGTAATCAAACATCCGCTTACACCAAGCGCGATGATAACACGCGGAGCAGCGTTGATTGCGAGGTTCATAAGATTTCGGAAGCTCCGGAAAGTCGGCACAGTGATGCTGACATAGAGAACCAGAACTGCCAGAAGTACAATAATTCCGTTATTGATTAAAATATTTTTTATATCAATTTTTTTTGACTTATCCATTTTATTATCCTCCTTCGCTTAGAATTGAGTCGCATAGTACATAACATTTTCCTGGGTTGCCTCTTCACTGGAAAGTTCTCCAGTGATCTTGCCGTTACACATAACCATGACACGGTTGGAGACACCGAGTAATTCTGGCATTTCAGAAGAAATCATAATGATTCCTTTTCCTTGTTTGGCAAGCTGAATCATGATCTGGTAGATTTCATATTTAGCGCCTACATCAATACCTCTGGTGGGTTCATCCATGATTAAAACATCAGGATTGTTAGCCAGCCAACGGGAAATGATAACTTTTTGCTGATTACCGCCGGAAAGCGACTGAATCAGCGTTTTGCTGCTCGGCGTCTTAATGCTCAATTTCTTGACATTTTCCTGTACCAGTTCTTCGATTTTCTTTTTATCTAATTTAATGCCAGCTTCCAAGTATTGATTTAAAGATGCAATGGACACATTGTCCGCAATAGACAGACAACCAAGGATACCGGTACCACGGCGATCTTCTGTGATCATACCAATACCGTTGTTGATAGCGTCTTTGGGACTCTTGATATCAAGCGTCTTACCATTCAATTTTACTTCACCGCTGGAGATATGGCGAATACCAAATATGGCTTCCATCAACTCAGTTCTCTGTGCACCTACCAAACCACCGAAACCGAGAATTTCCCCTTTTCGGAGTTTGAAGGAACAATTTTTGAAGGATTTATCATGAATGCTTGTAAAGTCATTTACTTCCAAAAGAATATCTCCCGGTTTATTTTCAAGCGGAGGATAGATATTGGTCAGCTCACGTCCAACCATTTGTTTTACGATTTCGTCATCGCTGATATCTTTCATTTCCCAGGTACCAACGTAAGTACCATCACGCATGATTGTAATATCGTCGGAAATTCGGCGAAGCTCAGCCATCTTATGGGAAATAAATACGAAAGAAACACCGCGATCACGAAGATCTCTGACGATGCGGAAAAGAGCTTCTACTTCATTATCCGTAAGAGAAGAAGTAGGCTCATCCAGGATAATCAGGCGTGCTTCCTGAGAAACAGCCTTGGCGATTTCAACTGACTGCATCTGAGAAATAGAAAGATCTCCCAGTTTCCCTTTCGGGTTAAAGGGCATTTTAACATTTTCAAGCCACTTTTTGGCTTCTGAATTCATGGTCTTATGGTCGATAACCTGAAGCGGCCCATATTTTTTAGTCGGATAACGACCAAGATACATGTTTTCTGCAATTGTTCTTGCCGGCACAGGCTGAAGCTCCTGATGTACCATCGCAAGGCCCTTATGTAATGCTTCATCAGGATTACCGATCTCTACTTTTTCGCCATCTACATAGATTTCACCTTCATCCATATGGTAAATACCAAACAGACATTTCATAAGTGTGGATTTACCGGCACCGTTTTCACCCATCAGCGCATGAACAGTACCAGGACGAACTTTAAGATTTACCTGATCCAGAGCTTTGACACCGGGAAAGCTTTTGCTGACACCGCGCATCTCCAATCTGTATTCTGACATCCCTCTCTCTCCTTTCACAAAATCGGGTGTGTCGTGCAGGACACACCCGAAATAGAGTTTACTATTAAAATTTATTTGTGGAATTACTGAAGTGTTTCAAGGACATCTGCTGCGTTTTCGGAAGTAACTTTTACATAATCAACCATGTTGATCGGAGCAACTTCTTCGCCCTTCAGATAATTAACTGCCATTTCAACAGCTGTCTGAGCCTGGCTGATATGATCGTTAAATACAGTACCTGTGTAAGTTCCATCGATTGTATCCTGAAGTGCTTCTGTAAGAGCATCAACACCTACAAGATAGATATCCTCATTAACAACTCTGCCTGCTGCCTGGATAGCCTGAAGAGCACCAAGTGCCATAGCGTCGTTGTTACAGAAAACAACTTCGATCTGCTCGCCGAACTGTGTCAGAGCGTCCTGAACGATCTGCTGGCCTTTTGCCTGATCCCAGTCACCTCTCTGAAGCAGAAGCTCTTCAACTTCTACACCAGCGTCTGTAAGAGCCTTAACAGAGAACTCTGTTCTGTACTGAGCGTCTACGTTCTCCGGGTCACCCTGAACCATGATGTAGCTAACTTTTCCGTCGCCGTTGATATCGCCGCCGTTAGCTGTTTCAAGAATCAGTTCGCCCTGGTATGTGCCGGACTGTCTAGCATCTGCACCTACGTATGTAGCTTTGATGCCATCAGCTTCCCATCTGTCGGACTCAGCTTCATCCGGCTGACGGTTGATGTAAACTACCGGGATACCAGCTTCGTTACACATATCTGTAACCTGCGGAGCGGAAGAGGACTGAACCAGGTTCAGGATCATAACGTCAACACCAGCTGTGATGAAGTTGTTGATCTGGTTTGTCTGCTCAGCCTGGTCATTCTTACCATCCTGTACCTGGATGTTTTCCTCTTTGAATCCAAGCTCGGTAAGGTAACGTACAAGCTCTGTTCTGTAAAGTGTCATAAAGTTATCAGAGAACTGATAAATAGAAATACCAACTGTAGCATTCTCTACGTCAACGCCTGTCAGGTCGATCGGAGCTTCTGCTGCCATAGCCGGAGCTACCATCATAGATGCTGTCATTGCTGCGCCAAGAATCAGGCTTAAAAATTTCTTTTTCATGTTTTTCTTCCTCCTTATATTTGGTGGATGTGTGATCCACTGGTTGATGACGTAATCATAACAAATGAAAACAGAAAAGGAAATACGATTTTTTCTCGTGATTCTATAAATTTTTTAGCATGTCACCGAGAAAAGAACAAAATTAAAGGAAAAAATTGTGTGTTTTTTATGTATAAGAAGAAAGGGGGTGGGGGAAATGACGAAAGATGACGGGAGGACAGGCCTCAATAGAGTGATTCCGCCAGATGCAGGGAGAAGTAAAAGAGGCAACCGTCCGGCTGCCTGTTATGTACTTTAAATGTTTTGTTTTCCTTCTGTTTTTAAATGTTCCATGGAACCATAAAGCTTTTGCAGCATCTCGAATTGTTCCTCGTCATAAAAGCGGCATTTTCCGGCGCCGTAAAATTTAGCTGTTTCTACGGCAAAGCGTGCAGCGCTTTCAATGCTGACAAACTGACTGGCTCCGGTGGCACAGCCGGCAACCATGGTCTCTGTTGTGATGGCCACGCCGACCACAGGAGCATCTGTGGATGTGGCTGGCTGCAGAATACTGTTTAAATGGTAGAGATTGTTTTCATATGGAGTGATATCCTGCGTGGAAAGCGGGAATACTTTTGGCATGGCTCCGGTAACAGTCTGCATAATGTCGAGCAGATCTTCGGAAACGCTCAGGATGTAGCCGGATTTTACGGTATTTGAGATGGCAAAGCCATTGTGGTTGATGATACGGTTCCCTTTTGTTGTGTCGATGGAGAGGATCGCATCCATCTCAGGAAGGACTTCTGTCTCATTATTCTGGAACATCTCCACAGGAGAGCCCATGAATGGAACCGGCTCGTGCGGGGAAGTGTGGGCATCAGGGCAGATATGGGTACATACGATAACGTCGCCCTCAAGCATATCGCCTTTTCTCTGCATGTCGAGCAGCTTTGCGGCCGCTGTGAGGGAAGCGCAGGCGCCGTCGCCGTCAGAGACGAACCCGGTCATTTCGGGACGGGCGCCGAGCCCGCCGAGGCGTCCGATGATGCCGAGTGTGGGGCTTGTGCCTCCGTTTGATTTACCGTTTTTGCCGGGGATATAAATGCGGATGACATCTGTTGTCTGGTAGGGCGGATTTACTCCCTTTAAAACTAAAACTTCAATTTTTGTATCGGGGTTTATGGAGAGCAGGTATTCTTTCATCGCCTGGCCGGAAGCAGTGCTGCAGTCAAGCAGGTCGAAAACGTCTGTGAGCTGTTTGAGTAACATAGAAATTATTTCCTCCTTTTAGTAATTTGAGCATCATTATAATACGGTTTAAAATAAAAAACAACCTGAAAAACACTGTAAAATAAAGCGTTTTTTGAAATTATATCCATTTTCCAATATTATGCATAATGCATATTAATTAGCTATAATAGTGTGCAAATAAACCATGACAAAGAAATAGGTGTAAGGTATAATAGATCAAAATATATTTTGCTGCTGGTGTGAGGCGCATAGAAATGTGACCTGATAAAACAGCTGTGAAAAAAGGAGGAAAATCATGAGAAAGTTAACGAAAGCAGTCAGCGCAGTGACCGCATTGGCAACCGTTGTTTCAGCAGGCTCCATAGCAGTACTGGCAGAGGGCGGAGAAGAGAAGACACTGGTTACATTCTGGCATAGCTGGAGCGGAAGCGAGGCAGATGCATTGCAGGCAGTTATTGATGATTATAATGGAAGCCAGGATGAAATTTTTGTAGAAGTTTTATCCTCCCAGACAGAAGATAAGATGCTGACTACCATCCCGAGCGGGGTTGGCCCGGATCTCGTATATACGGCAGATACTACATGCAGCAAATGGGCACAGGCCGGAATGCTGAGCGAGATCGATGAGTACATTGCCGGGACCGGAATGGATGTCTCCAATATTTATGAATCAGAATACAAACTTGGAACATACGGCGGAGTTCAGTACGGCATCCCGTTTACGATGGATTCCTACATGCTGTTTTATAATGCTGATGTTCTTGCAGAGCTTGGCGTAGAGCCGCCGACAACGCTGGAAGAGATGGCTGAGATTTCAGAAAAGGCAGTTCTCACAGATGCAGACGGCGATTATACAAGACTTGGTTACGTTCCGGATTATCCATGGATTGACCGTGAGGAGATACCATATCTGTTTGGCGCAGATTTCTATGATTTTGAGAATGATGAAATTACCTGTACAACAGAGGCTTTTGCAAATGCGATTACATACAAAGCAGGTTTCTATGATAACTATGACAGAGACAAAGTAGAAAAGTTCAAGAGCGGCTTTGGCGCGTACGCTTCCTCTGATAATGCATTTTTCCAGGGCAAGGTAATATTCGCAATCGAAGGCGAGTGGTTCGAGAATTTTATTGATGAGTTTGCATCAGATGATCTGAACTGGGGCAGCGTGAGCGTTCCGGTAACAGAGAGCCAGCCGGAGCTCGCAGGTTCCGGAAGACTGCAGGGAGGTATGCTTTCTGTGACAGCTACAAGCCAGAATCCGGAAGCAGCTTTTGATGTAATTCACTACCTGACCTCTGATGATGCCTATGTAAAATTCTGTGCATCAAAAGGCAGCCTTCCGACGACATATTCTGCATTGAAATCAGAAGCGCTGATCAGTGAAGCACCGCAGCTTGAAAAATTTGTGGCATCCGTGCTGGAAGGAAAGGCAAAAGCATTCCCGGCAGTGCCGTTCAGTGCAGAGTATTCTGATTATCAGGGACTTGCAGAAGAAGCGGTTTACAGCGGAGAAAAAACAGTAGAGGAAGCACTGGCTGATCTTTATGATGAATTGCAGCCGTTAGCTGACGAATGGAAAGAATCCAGATAGGATTATAAGAAAGATTGGCTGCTGCGCAATGAGAGTTTTCGTGCAGCAGCTTTCTTTTGCGCGGAAGCACAGGGCAAGGCGCTGGCAAAGGGGGACCAGGATGAAAAAAAGCAAATATCATATGCAGAGGCCGCAGATACGTCTGGCAATTCTGTTTTTGATTCCATGGATTACAGGACTGATTCTGTTCAGCCTGTATCCGATTGTTTCAACGATTTATTACAGTTTTACCGAATATAACCTCATGAAACCGCCTGTGGTTACAGGACTGAAAAATTATATGGATATTTTTCAGGATAAGAATTTTTACCAGTCTGTCTACAATTCCTTGTATTTTGTTGTTGTCGGCGTGACTTTGGAATTGGCTCTGTCTATTTTTTCGGCGATTCTCCTGAACGCAAAAGTAAAGGGACGGGGCATATTCCGGACTATGTTTTATCTGCCGTCGATTGTATCGCCTGTTGCGAATGCAATTATCTGGATGTGGATGCTGAATCCGCAGTATGGTCTTGTGAATTCATTTCTGAAGGCCCTGGGTATCCCGCAGCCGTTATGGCTTTCTTCTGCACAGTGGTCGAAGCCGGCAGCGATTCTGATGGCGCTCTGGGCAGTCGGCAATACGATTATTGTGTATCTGGCCGGAATCGGAGACATTCCGACTGAGTATTATGAGGCAATTGAGCTGGATGGCGGAGGGCCAATTGCAAAGTTCCGGTATATCACATGGCCGATGCTGTCCAATGTGACATTTTTCCAGCTGATTAATGGTATTATTGTGGGATTTGCGACATTTACACAGTCCTACATGGTGGCAGCCATAGAGCCAAAAGGAAATGGCTTGCTCGGCGGCGCAAAGAATTCTCTGCTGTTTTATGCGGTGAATATTTATAATGAAGGTTTCCGGTATCTGAAATTCGGGTACGCCAGTGCTCTGGCTGTGATCATGCTGCTTGGTATGATTCTCATAACCGTCATTTTATTTGTAACATCGAAAAAGTGGGTGTACTACGGAGGAGGCGGAAGAGATGAGTAAGAAAAAACTGAAAAGAGCCGGAGTCTATGCGCTGCTGCTCCTTGTCGCTGCCTTTTTCTTTATTCCCATTGTGTGGATGATCAGCACATCGCTGAAAGGTTCCGATGAAGTGTTTTTAAGTCCACCGAGGTGGATTCCGAAAAATATTCTGTGGAGCAATTATACGGCAGCATTTGAGGCGATTCCGTATCTGAAATATCTTTTGAATACATTGCAGACAACTGGCCTTGCTGTGATCGGAAATATTATTTCAGCGCCGATGATCGGTTATGCATTTGGAAAACTGAAATGGCCGGGAAGAGATAAAGTATTTCTGCTCGTAATTGCGACCATGATGCTGCCGTTTTCCGTTACGATGATTCCGCTGTACAGTATGAGCGCAAAATTTGGATGGATTAACACATACATTCCGCTTGTTCTGCCGGATTTTCTCGGAAAATCGTATTTCATTTTCCTGATGCGGCAGTTTTACATGAATCTGCCTGATGAGCTTCTGGAAGCAGCCCGTATTGACGGGGCAGGGGAATTCTGGGTTTATAAAAAGATAGCGCTTCCGCTTGTAAAACCGGCGGTCGTAACAGTTGCGCTGTTTTCGGCCGTATGGTCGTGGACAGATTTCATGGGCCCCCTGATTTACCTGAACAGAGCAGATAAATGGACGATCTCGCTCGGATTGAGCCAGTTTACGAATACGTACGGCGTGGACTGGTCCCTGCTCATGGCAGCAGCTGTGATCGCAATTGTTCCGATGGTAATTCTGTTCTTCTGCCTGCAGAGGTATTTCATCGAGGGAAGCATGAATTCCGGTATTAAGGGTTAGCGGTTGGACTTTTGAAATAACCAAGTTCGTGTACGCAGATGCAAAGATACAAAGTGAAAAGTGCATCTATATTGTGCTCGAAATCAAAATCAAACTTCAGCAGTTCCTTCAGATGCTGCAAACGGTAGGACAGCGTGTTGCGGTGGATAAAAAGCTCTTTGGCTGTTTTCTGTATATTGAAGTTGTTTCTGAAATACGCTTGCAGGATCTGATAGTAATTTGTATGGTTCTCCGTGTCGTACTGGATCAGAGGCAGAAGAATATCGTGCGCCAGGTTGCGGAAGTACGAAAGCTGCGGAATATTCAGCAGATGAAAAATAGTCTGTTCGTAATAAGAGGACGCGCAGCATGGCAGGCGGAGTTGCTTTTGTACTTCAATGGACTGCATGCTTTCTTTGTAGGAGAGATATAAGGTTTCCACGCCGGCGTGGGCACAGCTGATACCGATTCGGATTTCAGCTGTTGCTTTTATCTGCTCAAAAAGTGCAATGGAAGCCATATAAGCCTGGGTGATGGCATCCAGCTCCTGATGGGAAGGCGGGAAAAGAAAAAACGCACAGATCAGGTTGTCCTCATAAATTAAAAAGATTTTGTGGTCGCACAGCTGTTTGGCGATTATTTTGGAAAGCTTTTTCAATTCATCAGGCGTGATCTTTGTCTGAATCTGAACGGTCATACAGACGCGCTTCAGAGTATAATCAAACTGATAATGGCGGCAGATCTGCTGAATGCTTTCCGGATTTTGTGAGGCATTGTCCTTGAAAATCTGAAAAAATGGCCTGAAGTGAGAGGACTTCTGGTTAAATGGTTCAAGCTTTCTTTTTTCAAGTAAAAGGGCCAGGAAGGGCAGGGCGTTTTTGATAATTAATTTTCGATACTTATCGATATGTTCGTATCTGGATTCGATACAGAGATAGTGTTTTCCGTCAGGAAGCTGCAGCGTGAGGTAGACAGACAGTTTTCCGGCAATTTCAAACGGAATAATGTCAGATTCTCCGGGCGTGGTGTAAAGAGGGACAATCTGGTCAACAGAGAGTTCTGCCATCTGTTCTTCTGAAAAGTAGGTGGAGATCACACCGAACGAAGAGGTGGTCAGTATGACAGACAGAGTTGCAGTGTCTGAAATATATTTTAAGAGTTCTTTTATGCTGCAATTGTGGTAGTAAAGGTTTGTGAGATTATTTAATTCCTGATAAATGATTTCATTTGAGACTTTTTTGCGGCTCATAATGCCTCCTGGCTGTATGGTAATAGGAAGGTATAACAGTTTTTAACAGTATAACTGATTTCATAAAAAATGAAAAGAAAAACTGCTGATTCGGGAAAAGAGGAGTAAATTAATGAAAAAGAAAATATTTGTGGCAGGAATGCACCAGGAGAGTAATTCTTTTACTGCATTGATGTCAGAGAAAAAGGATTTTGATGTTTACTGGGAAGGAGAGGAGCTGCTTCAGCGGATGGCTGGGGTAAAAGAGCTTGAGGCTGCCGGGTATGAGATTGTGCCGGGCCTGTATGCAGACGCTCTTCCAGGCGGCATTTTAAAACTGGATGATTTTCGGGAAATGGCGGAAGCGATGCTTGCTAAGCTTCCGGCAGACGGCTCAGTGGACGGTGTGTTTTTTCCGTCTCATGGCGCCCTGGAGGTAGAGTTTATCGGGAGCGGCGATGCTTTTCTGATCAGTCAGATCAGGGAACGGGTGGGCGCTGACGTGCCGATTGCGGTGGCCCTGGACCTTCACGCAAACAATACATATACTTTGTGCAGGCTTGCAAACATTGTATATGGTTATCGTACAGCGCCGCATATTGATATAGAAGAAACGAGGATAAAAACAGCAAAAATGCTGATTCGGGCGCTGGAAGAAGGAGAAAAGCCGTGGACAGAGATTGTACGGCTGCCTTTTATGATGCCCGGGGAGAATATGATGACTTCGTCGGGAATCGGGAAGGAAATGATAGACCGTCTTGGCGAAATAGAAAGTGCGGAAGGTGTCTGGTGCGCCTCTTTCTTTGCAGGAATGCCATGGGTAGACTGTGCGCAGGGCGGTGTTTCTATCGTACTTTCCGGTATTGGAGACAAAAAGAACGGCCTGGAAGCAGCTAAAAAGCTTGGGCAGGAAATTTGGGAACGGCGGGAAGAGTTTGCGTTTCAGGGCGTGTCAATGGAGCCAAAGGAGGCTCTGCTGGCACTTGACCAGGGCGGGATATATCCGGCTATCCTGTCAGATTCAGCAGATAATATAACAGCAGGTGCAACGGGAGACAATGCTTACATGCTCAAAATGATTCTGGAGAGCGGTGTGAAGGATGTTCTTTACGCGGCTATGGTTGACCGCCCGGCAGTAGAAAAGCTTTCCGGGCTGGAAGCAGGGAGTATCACAGATGTTTCCCTTGGAAGAACAATGGACGAAAAGAGCGAAATGGTAATGATTCAGGGAGCTGTAGTCAGGGAGACCTTTGTCGGGGAAGACGGTCCGGAGGCTGCGGTCCTTGAAAAAGAGGGGGTGACGGTTCTGGTATTTGCGAAGCGTCTTCCGGTACCGTCAGAGGAAGTGCTGGAAAAGTATCATCTGAAGCTTTCGGATTACAGGATTCTCGTTGTAAAACAGGGGTATCTGACACCGGCGCTGGAACGTGTGGCGAAGAATTATATTATGGCTCTGACACCGGGCAACTGTGCGCAGAAGCTGACACTTCTGGATTACAGGCGCGTAAGAAGGCCGATGGAGCCGCTGGAGCATGTGGCGGATCAAAGGCGGATTCTGGAATCTTACGAATAACCGGAAGGTATAGAAAAATCCGGAAGAGAAAGAAATTTTGCAAAACGAAATAGAAGCAGAAAGAAGGGACAGAATAGTGAATAACTTTGTATTGGAAGTCTGCGCGGATTCCGTGGAATCCGTGCTGGCAGCAGAGCGGGGAATGGCGACGAGAATCGAGCTGTGCGGAAATTTGATCATAGGGGGGACGACGCCGGGAAGCTGTCTGTTTCAGAAGGTCCGGGAGGTTTCGGATATTCGTATTCATGTTCTGATTCGTCCCAGGTTTGGAGATTTCTGTTATACGGATTATGAATTTGAAATCATAAAACGGGAGGTGGAGCAGTTTCGGCGTCTGGGAGCAGAGGGAGTTGTGATCGGTATTTTGAAGCAAGATGGAACACTCGATCTGGAGCGTATGGAAATGCTGATAGAAGCTGCGGGATCAATGTCTGTGACTCTTCACCGGGCGTTTGATCTGTGCCGTGATCCGTTTGAGGCGATGGAGCAGGCCAAAAGGCTTGGAATCCATACAATTCTGACGTCGGGGCAGAGAAACGGCTGCCGCGAGGGAAAGGAGCTTCTGCGGGAACTTGTTTTGCGGGAAGAAGGAAAAACAGAGATCCTGATCGGCGGTGGCGTGAACGCGGAGGTAATACGGGAGCTGCAGCCTTATACAAAGGCGCATGCGTTTCATATGTCGGGAAAGGAAAAAATTGAAAGCCCCATGATTTATCGGAAAGAGGGCGTGAGCATGGGGCTTCCGTATTTTGATGAATTTACAATTTTCCGGACAGGGGAGGAAAACGTGCGCAGGGCGCGGGGGGTATTAGAAGGTCTGTAGACGGGATTTTGAAAGAGGATGAACCAGGGGAATGTATACAAAGACAGGGTTTCAAAGAAGGCTCTCTGTTTTGTGGACATTCCCCTGGTTTTAATTTTTGATAAGCAATGATAAGGGCGTATTATTTTGGAAACTGTCCATATGGCTGGAAGGGGGGATTGTTTTTGCGGGGATTTTTTGTTACAGTAGGCGTAAAAAGAACAGAGATTAGTACTTGTATCGGGATGAGGATAAATACGAGAGGGAAGGATAAATAATTTATGAAAGAAAAAAAGACGATGCATGTGTTGCGTGAGGCGGAAAAGACGACGCATATGGCAGATGAAGCAGAAAAGACGACGCATATGACGGATGAAGCAGAAAAGACGACGCATATGGCGGATGAAGCAGAAAAGACGACGCATATGATGGATGAGGCAGAAAAAACTACGCATATGGCGGATGAGGCAGAAAAGACGACGTATATGACGGATGAGGCAGAAAGGATGATGCGTACAGGTGGAGAAGAAGCGATTATGCATAGGGCAAATGTGACGGAAAGGCTGTTTGATCAGAGCAGTGCAGTCAAAGAATTTATGGCAGTTGTAAGAGCCTGTGAGGAGACAGAAGGCGGATACCAGGTTGTGCTTGACCGGACAGCTTTTTTCCCGGAAGGAGGAGGGCAGGCCGGAGATATCGGATGGCTGTATGAGGCTTCTGTACCGGGAACAGATCTGGTGCCGGTACTGGAAAATGGCAGCGGACTTGGAGCGCCGGATGATTTGCCGAGGGCGGCTTTTGCAAAGAAGAGGAGAACAGAAACGCTGCTCGCTGTGGTATGCGATACGCAGGAAAAGAACGGAATTATTTATCACAGGACGGACCGGCCGGTTGCGCCGGGAACTTGTGTGATCGGGCAGCTGGATTTTGAGGAGCGCTTTATGCGGATGCAGCAGCATACTGCAGAGCATATCATATCCGGTATTGTGCATCGCTTGCATGGATATGATAATGTGGGCTTTCATTTGGGAGCAGATGTGACGACACTGGATTTTAACGGAGAGCTGACCCGGGAGCAGGTGCAGGAAGCGGAGGTTCTGGCCAACCGCGTGGTTTTCGGAAATCTTCCGGTGGAAATTCTTTATCCCACGTTTCAGGAACTGGAGGATTTGGAGTATCGCAGTAAAATTGAAATCAAAGGCCAGGTGCGGATTGTATCAATTCCAGGTGTGGATGTCTGCGCCTGCTGCGCGCCGCATGTGGGCAGTACGGGAGAGATCGGCCTGATTAAGATTTTGGGATGCGAGCGGCATCGTGGCGGATGCAGAATGACAATGGCAAGCGGAATAAGGGCACTGGCGGACTACCAGACCAAGCAGAGCAGTGTGAGCGAGGTTTCAAACGCATTGTCAGCAAAGCCGGAAGAGATAGGCGCTGCGGTACTTCGCCAGAAACAGCAGATACAGAAGCTGCGGGAGCATTTGAATCAGCTTCAGGCCTCGTATCTTTCAGAAAAACTGTCAGGGATTACAGGGAAAGAAGCAATGATATGCATTTTTGTGGAAGATTTTGATGCGATTGCGGTGCGCAATTTTGTCAACGATGCCATGGAACGGTGCAGTGGAATCTGTGCTGCATTTGTGGGAAATGATATGGATGGATATCGATATATTATCGGAAGCAGAAGCGCTGATACAAGAGAGACTGCGAAAAGGCTGAATCTTGCATTTGAAGGAAAAGGCGGCGGCAAGCCGGAGATGGTGCAGGGATCGCTGAAAGGAGCGCAAGCTGAAATCCACAAATTGCTGGCAGGTCAGATGTGAGAAGTATCGGTTGCGGGAATGACAGAGTGGCTGTTGGTTGTAAAGCATTCATAAGCTGGCCGGATTTTGTAAAATTGCAGATTATAGTTCAGAGATAGTTAATTCAGAGATAGTTAATTCAAAGATAGTCAATTCAAGATAGTCATAGAAAAGAGAGGGCCTTGATTCGGAAGAACCGGGGTTCTTCTTTTTTTTGAAAACAGGTATTGACAATCTGTAAATACTGTATATAATGAATATATACAGTATGACGAAATAAGTACAGTTTGGCATGACTGGGAGGAGGATGCAGATTGAATATTATTATCAGTAATTCCAGCCGCCAGCCCATTTACGATCAGATTACCTCGCAGATTAAATCCATGATTCTTGCCGGAGAAATGAAGGAGGGGGACGCGCTTCCTTCGATGCGTTTTCTGGCAAAGGAACTGCGTATCAGTGTGATTACGACGAAGAGGGCTTATGAAGAGCTGGAGCGGGATGGGTTTATTTCGACCGTTCCGGGAAAAGGAAGTTTTGTTGCCAGGAAGAATCTGGACTTTGTCCGGGAGGAGCAGCTGCGTAGAATCGAGGAGCATATGCAGGAAATTGTAGAGCTTTCCGTAGGCTGTTCTCTGAGCCTGAAGGAACTGCAGGCTATGCTGGAACTGATTTACACCGGAGAATAATTGCTGCAGGAGAACAATTGACGCAGGAGAGTAATTGATACCGGAGAACAATTAATACAGGAGAGTAATTGATACCGGAGAATAATTGATACATAGGAAAACAGGAAACATTGATTACTATTGATTTGAAAAGGAAGAGCAGGGGGCTTTGCCACCGGAAATGGAGGAGATATGAAAAACGCACTCGAAATTAAGAATCTGACGAAATCATACTCAGATTTCAGGTTGGATCACGTAAATATGGAGCTGCCGACCGGTTGTATCATGGGACTGATCGGTGAAAACGGAGCAGGAAAAAGTACGACAATCCGGCTGATTTTAGATCTTGTAAAAGCAGACAGTGGTGAGATCAGGGTACTGGGGGAACATCTGACAACGGAAAGCCGGGCATTGAAGGAGCAGATTGGCGTGGTTATGGATGAATGCAATTTCCCTGAGTGTCTGAAGCTTCGTGAAATCGGGAAGATGATGCAGGGCTGTTACAGGACGTGGAATGCGGCGCGTTTTGAGGAGCTGAAACGGCAGTTTTCTTTACCGGAGGGAAAATGTGTGAAGGATTTCTCACGTGGAATGAAGATGAAGCTTTCTATCGCAGTGGCACTGTCACATGACAGCAAGTTGCTGATTCTTGATGAGGCGACGAGCGGACTGGACCCGATTGTGAGAGATGAGATTCTCGATATTTTCCTGGATTTTATTCAGGATGAGAGCCACAGCATTTTTATTTCGTCACACATTTTGAGTGATCTGGAAAAAATCTGCGACTATATTACTTTCCTGCACGAGGGCAGAGTGGTGTTCAGCGAAGAAAAGACAGAGCTGCTGGAAAAATATGTGATTGTGCGGTGCAGCGAACAGGAACTGTCCTGCCTGGAACCGTCAGCAGTGATTGGAATGCGGAGAAGCAGTTTTGGAGCCGAAGCTCTTGTGCTGCGGAATCGGGTGCCTGAGCGCTATGTGAAAGATCCGGCAACGATCGAAGACATTATGTTATATCATGTAAAACATGGAGGAAAAAGATTATGATGAGTTTAGTATATAAAGATTTTATGAATCTGAAAGTTCAGGCTAAATTGTATTTACTGATTATCGCAGTGTGGACTGTTGTTGCGGGAATAGAAAGGAATTCATCCTTTCTCGGCGGCGTCCTGTCCATTTTTTCTATATTAATTGCAATTACCTCCTGTGCATATGATGAGAGAGCCGGGTGGGATAAATATGCGCTGACTATGCCGATCGGAAAACGGGAGCTTGTTTTATCCAAGTATGTGGTGTCATTTTTGATTCTTGGCGCTGGCATGCTGGTTTTTATAGGATTAAACGTGTATCTGCAAACAGAACCGACGGAATTTCTGGGACAGATCGGCATTTTTGTAGCGCTTGGCATTCTGGTGGCTGATATCGTATTGCCGATTATTTTCCGGTTCGGTACAGAAAAAGGAAGGACATTTTTGATGTTAATCTTTCTGGTTCCGGCGGTACTCGGGCTTGTAATGGGAGAGATGGAGATTCCGGTGAACGTTACACTGTCAGAAATGGAGCTGTGTGCATTCATGCTTGGAGTGGCAATCCTTTTGCTGCCACTGTCTGTATGGATGAGTTTCCGGATGTACGGGCGCAGAGATATGCGGACAAACGGAAGCAAAAATATAAATAATTAAAGGAAAGCTGTTTATGGAAACTTTAAAGAAAATTTCAGAAAAGAGTTATAAAGAAAAGACGGAGGCTCTCTGTGAGAGGCTCCGTGTGCTGACATTGAAAAATACTGTGGTCGCGTTTTCCGGAGGGGCGGACAGCAGCCTGCTTTTGAAACTTGCGGTTTTGGCAGCCAGGGAAAACGGGACAAAGGTTTATGGAATTACGGCGGGCACAAAGCTGCATCCTGTGAGTGATCTTGAGGCTGCCGGGAAAATTGCAGAGGAAATCGGGGCAGAGCATCTTGTAGTGCAGATGGATGAGCTTGAGAAAGCCGGAATTATGAAGAATCCAACGGACCGGTGTTATCGGTGCAAGAGGTACCTATTTGGGGAATTGCAGAAAAAGGCGAACGAGCTGCAGGCCCCTGTTTTGCTGGAAGGGACGAATGCAGATGACTGCAAGGCATATCGTCCGGGGATTCGCGCGCTGCAGGAGCTTGGCATTATCAGCCCTCTTATGGAGGCCGGATTTACAAAAGAGGAGGTGCGCCGGCTGTCGCGGGAGCATGGAATTACGACGTCTGACCGTCCGGCGGCTCCCTGTCTGGCCACGCGTTTCCCGTACAGGACAGTTCTTACGTGGGAAAAACTCCGGCAGGTAGAGCAAGGGGAGGCTTTTTTAAAAACATTTGGGTTTTATAATGTACGGCTTCGCGTGCATGATTCCTGCGCGAGAATTGAAGTGGATGAGAAAGAGTTTGCACTTGCGTGCAGGAATAGCAGAGCGATTGTCGATTTTATTAGAGGGCTTGGATTTGACTATGTGACGCTTGATCTTGGCGGATTTCGTTCGGGAAGTATGGATTTGCACGTAGCAAACCGGGAAATAGTGGAAAAAGAATAAGAAAATATTTTGTAGATTAGTTGCCTCAGGTAGGCTATAATAGATAAGAATATCGAAAAAATGCAGTAAAACGTTGGGGTTTTTACGACGGGAGTGGTTATGTACAATTTACAGTATTCTTATTATGAGCTGACCTGGCTGTTTCTTGCCTATTCTGTGATGGGCTGGTGTGCCGGCGTTGCGGTTGCTGCGGTGAAACGCAAGCGATTTATTAATACCGGTGTGCTGAATCTGCCGCTGTGTCCGGTGTACGGTGTTTCTGCGGTTGCCTACAGTGTTTTTCTGGCAGATCTGAAGGAATATCCTTTGTTTCTGTTTCTTGGCGGTATTGTGATCAGTTCTTTTCTGACCGTAATCACCGGCATTCTTCTTGAACATATTTTTCATCGCAAGTGGTGGGATTACAGCAAATACCGCATTGGCTTTAAAGGTTACATAACGGTTCCGCTGCTGCTGTTTTTTGGCGCTGCCGCACTTGGAGTCATCTGGATCGGAAATCCGCTTTTGCTGCAGGTCATTCATCTGATGCCGTACGCGGCAGGCAGGCTGAATCTGATGATCTTCATGGGGTTTGTGGGTGTTGATCTGTTAGGAGCTTTGGCTGTTGTCCTCAAATGGCGCAGCTATATTGATACCATGTCCGGGATGACGGACAATATGCAGAAAGTTGCGGATTCGTTTGGAAATGCGATTTCCAGGACAATTAAAAAGCGTCTGGAACGCTCTTATCCGAATCTTTCCACAGAAAAAATTCTGGCAACCAGAGCACAGGAGCCGGTAAAGGAAAAAACAAAGTTTGCCGAAGGCTGTGGGTTTTATAAACTGGTATGGCTGTTTTTGATCGGTTCATTTTTCGGGGACCTGGTGGAAACGGTATTCTGCCGTTTTTCACTTGGATGGTGGATGAGCCGGAGCAGTGTGGTATATGGCCCGTTCAGTATAGTATGGGGGCTGGCATGTGGTCTGCTGACTGCACTGATGTATGGATACAGAGGAAAAAGCGACCGGTATCTGTTTTTTTACGGAACGGTTGTAGGCGGAACGTATGAGTATGTGTGCAGTGTGGCAACCGAGATTCTGTTTGGAACAGTTTTCTGGGATTACAGCGGAATCCCGTTTAATCTCGGAGGCCGGATTAATCTGCTGTTCTGTTTTTTCTGGGGGATTGTGGCAGTGATCTGGCTGAAGGGGATTTATCCGTTTCTGTCCCATTGGATTGAGAAGATACCAAAACGAATCGGTCCGGCACTTACCTGGATTCTGATCGTATTGATGGTAATCAATATAGGAATATCAGCACTGGCGCTTGACCGCTATTCCAAAAGGCAGAGAGGCCAGAGACCGGAAAATACGGTGGAACAGATGCTGGATGAACATTTTCCGGATGAACGGATGGAGCGGATTTATCCGAAAGCGAAGATTGTGGACATGGAGCCGGCACAGCAGAAATAGCGGCACCTTGGCCGGCGTCTTGATCGTGCATGAATAAAGAAGAATGAATAAGGAAATGAAAGAGGAAGATATGAAAAAGAGGGATTTTAATGCGGATTTAATTCGCTGTGTAGCAGTATATTCTGTCCTTTCCGTGCATTTTTTGCTGCGCACCGGGTTTTACAGTGAGATTGTGGAAGGGCCCTTGATGCTTTTTATGTGCATGTACCGTTCGCTGTTCATGGCCTGTGTTCCTCTGTTTATGATTCTGACCGGGTATCTGATGTGGCAGAAGACACTTTGCCGCAGTTACTATAAAGGCATTTGGAAAACAGTGGAGATTTATGTGCTGGCGAGTATCGCGTGCCTGCTTTTTAAAAAGTTTGCGCTGAATTATGACATGACAGTCAAGACGGCAGTACTGGATATTCTGAGTTTTGATGCAGCAAATTATGCATGGTATGTGGAGATGTATTTCGGGCTGTTTCTGCTGATTCCGTTTCTGAATCTTATTTATAACGGACTGCGTTCGCAAAAGGAAAAGAAGATACTTCTGCTTACTATGATTGCGCTTACGATGCTGCCGAAGCTTCTGAATAATTTTGATCTGACAACAGAGGGCTGGTGGCTTAATCCGCCGGTATCAAAGGAGTATAATCCGATTGTGCCGGGATTTTTTACGGCAATGTACCCGATAACCTATTATTTTATCGGGGCCTATTTGCGGGAATATGGCTGGAAAATCAAAAAAAGATGGAATCTGCTGCTTCTGCTCGGAGCTGTGGCAGGTTTTGGCCTGTACAATTATTACCGCAGTTACGGAGTTAAATTTATCTGGGGCAGCAATTCAACCTGGGGAGGAGAAAACCTGATTACGGCAGTGCTTCTGTTTACGCTGCTGCTTCATCTGCGCCCGGAGCGCTGGCCGCGTCCAGTGAGATCGTCCCTGGTATTTATTTCAAAGGTTTCCTTTGGACTTTATCTGGTATCCTGGATTGCGGATCAGATTGTGTACG
>CAOJHI010000010.1 GCA_948436005.1 uncultured Lachnospiraceae bacterium | reverse complement strand
AGAGCACTTGACTTTTAATCAAGTTGTCCGGGGTTCGAATCCCCGATGTCTCATGATTGAAAAGGAAAGTCTGAAAGGGCTTTCCTTTTTTAGTATGTAAAAAGGAGGAAAATATGAAAGTACTGGCAGTGATTGATATGCAGAATGATTTTATTGATGGAGCTCTTGGGACAAAGGAAGCAGAAGCGATTACAGGGAATGTGAAAGCAAAGATTGATCAGTATTTGATGGAAGAAAATACGGTTCTTTATACAAGAGATACGCATACGGAAGATTATATGAATACACAGGAGGGCAGAAATCTGCCAGTACCGCATTGTATCAAAGATACAGCGGGATGGGAATTGTGTGAAGGGGTTTTTGTGCCGGGATGTAAAGTGATTGATAAGCCTTCTTTTGGTTCGCTGGAATTGGCGGAATACATTTCCAGCCTGGAGGGAATTGAGGAGATTGAGCTGATCGGGCTTTGTACAGATATATGCGTAATATCAAATGCTTTGATTCTGAAAGCCTCATTTCCTGAAATACCGGTATTTGTCGATCCATCTTGCTGTGCAGGGGTTACGCCGGAGAGTCACAGAAATGCACTGGAGGCGATGAAGATGTGTCAGATTAAAATAAGAGAGGCTGATTAAGATTGCTTTCTTGCATTGTTTGGAATAAGTAAAGGGTAAGTATTTGAAAGACAAAGATCGCAATAACAAAGACTGATAGCGGATGGTTGTTATATCACCTGTGAGTCTCTGTTTCTGCGATCTTTCTCTTTCTTTCATTTTTTATATGTGAGAAATATAAAATGCTGTTATTTGATTATCCCGCGATCCAGTTTCATAATTAAAATCCTTTTTACAGATTCATTGATCTGGCTTTTGCTGATTTTCCCATCTTTAAAGGCCTTGTAAACGGCGTCAAACTGTTCTTTGTACTGTGTTGTGCAGATCATGTCATTTCCGGCCTGAATGGCTTTTACCGCGGCTTTTGAGCTGCTGCCGGCAAATGCTGCTGCACCTGTCATAGAAAGTTCATCTGTAATGATTACGCCGTTGAAATTCATCTGGTTGCGAAGATATTTGTGTACCTTTTTTGAGAGGGAAGCAGGGGCGCTTCTGTCAAAACAGTTTACAATATTGTGGCTGACCATAATCATGTCACAGCCTGCGCGGATACCAGCAGAGAAAGGTTTCAGATCCCGGCTGGTAAAGGTTTTTTTGGAACGACGGTCCGTAATCATCAGCGTATGGGTGTCTCCATTTCCGCCATAACCCGGAAAATGTTTCAGGGTACTGACCAGGTTGTTCTTTTTCATTTCTGTTACGACCGTTTTTATGTATTTGGAGACAGATGCTGCATTGGTGGAAAAGCTTCTTTTATAAATAAAGTCAGAGCTTTTATAGGGGGTGTCAGCTACAGGAGCAAAGTTTGTATTGATACCGAGATTCTTCAAAAATTTTGCCTTGTCTGTGGTATCCTTACGGATTCCGTTCCATCCCTTTTTCTTGTAAATAGTCTGCGGAGATTCAAATGGCTTTTTGCGGAATGCAGTGAGTTTTGAGACGCGGTTGACCTTTCCTCCCTCCTCATCTACGGCAATGAGCATTTTAATTTTGGATGCTTTCTGAATTTTTTTAATCTTTGCGCGTGTCTTTTTTGGTGTGCTGCCGCTGAAATCACTTTCAAAAAATACGTAGCCTCCGAATTGATATTTCTTTTGGATTTTTTCTGCATCTTTTGACGGTACGGCAACGACAAACATCTGTGCAATTTTTTTTTTCCATGTCATGGTTTGCAAGATCTTCTGTGCGCGGGCACTGTTGCCGGAAGCTGCAGATACTTCACAGTGTAACAGGCCGGTAAGCAGGCACACAGTTAAGCCTGTTGTAAGACAGCGAAGGAAATATTTTTTTGATTTACTCATTTTCATTTGCTCCTGGACTATAATTGTGGTGAGTTTTTGGTTTGGAGTAATACGATTTTGATAAATTCCTGCATACTTCGGGTCAGGTACTTGCTGTTTTTGTAATACAGGGTGACAGATCGGACTGTGTTGGGATCTTCCAGCTTGTAATAAATAACATTTGGGTTGTATGGAAGGCATTTAATGAGTGTATCGCTGACAAAGGAAAGTCCGAGGCCATACTCAATCATGTGGTACATGGTCAGGAGCTGATCCAGCTTCAGGATTGGCGAAAACTTTACCCCCGCATTCTGATAAATGGCTTCCATGCGTTTGCGTGTATCGTTTGGCTGCCGAAGTGTGAGCAATGGTTCATTCGCAAACTTTTTCAGGGAGATGCCGGGACGTGTCGGATTCAGGTGAACATTATTTTTAACGTCTTCCCAGGACAGCTGATAGCGGGTCGCACTGCGGTTTGCATGGAAGGATGCTGGAACGGCCAGAAGCAGGTGCTCCTCGGTCAGTGTGTGCGTTTTGTACTGTTTTGGGTCAACCTGATAATTGTCGATTACGAGATCAAGTTCGCCGCTTGCCGCTTTTTGTTCCAGTTTGTAGGAGTCACTCTCAAAAAGGTTTATCTTTACGTTCGGGTAGGCGGAAGAAAATGCGGAAATATATCCGGGCAGAATATAGGACACAAAAAAGGAGGCACTTCCGATGGACAGGTGCCCGGTTTTCAGTTCATCGAGGTTGTCTGTGTAATAGGCAAACTCATCTTCCAGATCCATAATCTTCTCTGCAATTTTTATGTAGCGCTTTCCATACTCGGTAAGCTGCACTGGGTTTGTGCAGCGGTCAAACAAAGGGGCGCCGACCTTTCCCTCTATTTTTTTGATCATAGCGCTCAAAGCAGGTTGAGAAATGTATAGATTTTTCGCCGCTTTTGAGAAACTTTTGGTCTTGTACACCTCATACACATAGTGCATTCCACTAAACATAAAACCTCCATAAGCTTAAAGTTATACATTATATACTAATATACATATTTGACGGTATATATTGATTTTTAGTAAAAGGCAAAAAATGTTACAAAATAGCGAACGTATTTACTGTAACATAAATAAATAATTATGATATTCATCGTGAAATAAGTATTTGCTGATATTATAAACTAGTTTTATAATAATTACAAGCTAAGAAGACGGCAAAAACATCAAACATCAAGCAATGTGAAGGAGAAAAATATGGAGGGAAAACAGACGGTTTCAAAAGAAACACTGGAAGTCAATCTTCGTGAACTGAAGCGTCAGTATGAGGAAATTCTGGCATCTAATCTGAGCCTGAATATGGCAAGAGGAAAGCCATCCCCGGCACAGCTGGATAAGAGCATGGAGCTTCTGGAATATCCGAAGAGTTTTACATTAAGAGATGGCACAGATGTAAGAAATTATGGAATTCTGGAAGGAATTCCTGAGTGCAGGGAATTTTTTGGTGAGCTTCTTGATCTGAATCCGGATCATATTATTATGGGGGGCGCATCCAGCCTGAATCTGATGTTTGACACGCTTGCATCGCACTGCCTCTTTGGCACGGGCGGAGGCAAACCATGGTCTTATTACAAATATGAAGGAACTCCTGTGAAATTCCTTTGTCCGGTTCCGGGATATGACAGACATTTTACCTGCTGTGAGGAGCTGGGAATTGAAATGATCACAGTCCCACTTCTGGAAGACGGACCGGATATGGAGCTGGTGAAAAAGCTTGTAAAGGAAGATCCCATGATTAAGGGAATCTGGTGTGTACCTCTGCATTCAAACCCGAGCGGCGTGTGTTACAGTGATGCAGTGGTGACAGAGCTGGCATCCATGGAGACAGCAGCAGATGATTTCCGTATTTTCTGGGACAATGCATACGGTGTGCACCATATATATGAAGAAGTACCGTTAAAGGATATTCTGAAGGAATGTGCGGCATGCGGACATCCGGACAGAGCATATTATTTCTTCTCAACCGCAAAAATTACCTTCCCGGGCGCAGGCGTTTCACTTGTAGCTTCAGGAGCAGGCAATATTGCAGAACTGAAAAAACATATGTCTGCACAGACGATCAGCCATGATAAGATCAATCAGCTGCGCCATGTACAGTATTTCGGTACGCCGGAAAAGCTGAAGCTTCATATGAAAGAAATGGCGGCAGAGCTGAAACCAAGATTTGATGTGGTTCTTCGCAAACTTGAAGAAGGACTGAGCGGAACAGAAATGGCAACGTGGAGCAATCCGAAGGGCGGCTATTTCGTATCAGTAGATACGATGCCTGGCTGTGCAAAACGTGTGGTAAGTCTTGCAAAGGAAGCTGGCGTTGTGCTGACAGGCGCAGGCGCAACATATCCGTATAAAAAGGATGAGGCAGACAGCAATATCAGAATTGCACCTTCCTATCCGACTGTGGAAGAGCTGGAAAAGGCTATGGATATTTTTGTACTGTGTGTAAAAGTAGCCGGAACAGAAAAACTTTTAAACGAGCAGTAAAAAATTATATAAAGGTAAAGGAGAAAAATGATGGCAGGACAGACGTACAATCCGTATGACAACGTACTGAAGGTAATGGATGATGCCGCAGCACTTCTGGGATATTCAAGCAGTGATATTGAGGCACTGAAATATCCAGAGCGTGAGCTGAAAGTAGCGATTCCGGTAGTTATGGACGACGGAACAACGAGAGTATTTGAGGGATACCGTATTCAGCACTCTACGTCAAGAGGACCGGCAAAGGGCGGCGTCCGTTTTCATCCGGCAGTAAATCTTGACGAGGTAAAAGCGCTGGCAGCATGGATGACATTTAAATGTGCAGTGGTAAACATTCCTTACGGCGGCGGTAAGGGCGGCGTGGTTTGTAACCCGACCGAGCTTTCCGAGAGAGAACTGCGTGCAATCACAAGAAGATTCACAGCAGCAATCGCACCGCTCATTGGTCCGGATCAGGATATTCCGGCACCGGACGTAGGAAGTAATGCAGCTGTTATGGGCTGGATGATGGATACATACAGCATGCTGAAGGGACACTGTGTCCATGGTGTTGTAACAGGTAAGCCGATCGAACTGGGCGGAGCTCTTGGACGTAATGAGGCAACAGGCCGCGGCGTTATGTTTACAACAAAAAATATCATGAATAAACTTGGCATGGAATTTAAAGGCGCAGACGTAGCTGTACAGGGTATGGGAAATGTAGGAAGCATTACTGCAAAACTGCTTGACCAGGAAGGAATGAAAGTGGTTGCAGTCAGCGACGTATCCGGCGGTATCTATAAAAAAGAAGGTCTGAACATTCCGGCAATCCTGAAGTTCCTCGGCGCAGACCGCAAGAATCTTCTGAAGGATTATGAGGAAGAGGGAATGACGAGAATTTCCAATTCTGAACTGCTTGAACTTGACGTGACAGTACTGATTCCGGCAGCGCTGGAGAACCAGATTAACGCAAGCAATGTAGACCGCATTCGTGCGAAAGTAATCGTAGAAGCTGCAAACGGACCGACTGCAGCAGAGGCAGATCCGATCCTGAAAGAAAAAAATATCGTTGTTGTACCGGATATCCTTGCAAATGCAGGTGGAGTAGTGGTATCTTATTTTGAGTGGGTACAGAATATCCAGTCCGTATCATGGACAGAGGCAGAGGTAAATGAGAAGCTGAAGAATATTATGGACCCGTCCTTTGAAGCAGTATGGAATATTGCACAGGAAAAGAACACGACACTTCGTATGGGCGCATATCTGATTGCCGTAGAACGTGTTGTGAAAGCGAAGAAAGCTAGAGCGATCTGGCCATAACATAATACTCCTAAATGTTGGGGCCAAGAGTGTATACTTTTGGCCCGACAGTAATAAGGAAATAGACAGGGGAGACAGGATGCCAAAGACGGAAATATCAGTATGGGAAAGGCTCGAAGGCGGCGAATTCCTGGATTTAGAACAGAAAAAAGAGGTCTGTAACGGCCTGATGACAACAGAACCGCGAATGGAGGCGCTGATTTTGAAATTCTTTACGGAAAAGGA
This sequence comes from uncultured Lachnospiraceae bacterium, assembly GCA_948436005.1. Classification (GTDB taxonomy): domain Bacteria; phylum Bacillota; class Clostridia; order Lachnospirales; family Lachnospiraceae; genus Choladousia. Next base: position 22,746 of record CAOJHI010000010.1, on the reverse strand, counting down.
TTTCAAAAAGGTACTGCGCAACAGGATCGGCGGAGGGCTGATCGGCGGAAAAGCCTGCGGTCTGTTGATGGCGAGAAAAATAATTGAGAGGAAGCTGCCTGAATATATGGATATGCTTCTGCCACACCATTCCTGGTTCATCGGTTCAGAAATGTTCTGCCGGTATCTGGAAGAGAATAATTGTGTGGAACTGCTGGAAAAGCAGGTTAAGGAACAGGATGAATTTACGCAGGAGGAGGAGCTGTATGAGCGCCTTCGCAGCGGAACCATATCCTGTGAGATGGAAAATGAATTAAAGAAGCTTCTGGCCAGTTGCGGACAGGAGCCTATTGTGGTACGGTCAAGCAGTTTTCTGGAGGACGGGTTCGGAAATACGTTTTCCGGTAAGTATGAGTCTGTTTTCTGTATGAATCAGGGCAGCGAAGAGGAACGGCTGGAAGAACTGAAGGATGCGGTACGCCGTGTGTATGCCAGTACACAGAACAAAGAGGCGATTGAATACCGCAGGACAAGAAATATTATGGATGCAGGAGAACAGATGGCTTTGCTTGTTCAGCGCGTGGAGGGAAGATTTTTGGGCGATTATTATCTTCCTTTGGCAGCAGGCATGGGATGCTCCTACAATCCATACAAATGGATGGAACAGATGAACCCGGATGCGGGGATGCTCCGCATTGTGGCAGGACTCGGGACGCGTGCCGTTGAGCGTACGCCGGGAGATTATCCGAGACTGATTGGACTTGACCGGGCAAAAGGAAATATTTATACAAGTGTTGCAGAGCGGCATAAATTTTCACAGAGACAGGTGGACGTACTTTATCCGGCCAAAGGAAGGCGTGTATCAATCTGGCTGGAACAGTTGATTCCGCTTCTTTCACGCAGGGAAAAGAAGCTGGTTCTCAGCCACGATACGGATGCGGAAGCAAGGCTTGCCGAAATGAGGCAGTACCGGGACGTGTATTTTGCGGACTGCCAGGGGATTGCGTATGAGAATGAGTTTATCCGTATGATGTCGCAGATTCTGAAGACGCTGGAGCGGGAATACGGCCGTCCGGTGGATATTGAATTTGCGCTGGAATGTGAAGAGGACGGAGAGCTGCGTGTAAATCTCTACCAGTGCAGGCCACAGCAGCACGATGCGTCTGAGGAGGTAAAGATTCCGAAAGGTGTTGACCATGAAATTCTGTTTGATGTCCGCAGGACATCCATGCGCCGCTCCAAGGAAGTAGCGCTTGATGTGATTGTCAGGGTTGACCCTCAGAAATATTATGAATATCCGTACAGTAAAAAACCGGATGTGAGCCGCATGATCGGACGCATCAACAAGCGGTTTGGAAAAGAAGGTAAAAAGATGCTCCTGCTCGTACCGGGACGCATCGGGACCTCTTCGCCGGAGCTTGGCGTTCCTGTGACCTATTCTGATGTCAGCAGGTTTTCTGCTATCTGTGAGGTGGCGTACAGTAAGGCGGGGTATAATCCTGCGCTTTCGTATGGAAGCCACATGTTCCAGGATCTTGTGGAGGCAGATGTGTATTACGGGGCAATTAATGAGAACAGTAAGACGCGTCTGTATCAGCCGGAATTGCTGGAACAGTTTCCGGAGGTATTTGCACAGCATTATCCGGAAGCGGAAGAGATGCAGGGGATGATTATGGTATATGATCTCAGTGCAGATACAGCTAGGCTCATTTTGGATTCCAGAGAGGGACGTGCTGTATGTCAGGCAAAAAAAGGAAAAAGTGAATAAAAGGATACCTGCGTCATAAAAATGTAATGTATAGTTCTGGATAAAGTTTACAAAACGCAGAAAGAAAAAATAAAAAAATTCAACAAAAAACTTGCCAATATGATAAAAAAATAGTAAACTTATACATACGTGATAAAAAATCCAGAAGAGAGAAGGAGATTTTATGAAAAAGAAAGCAGGTATATGGGCAGTTGCCACCGCAGTTATGACAATAATGAGTATGACAGCAGTAGCAGCGGAAAAAGATCCTGTACTTTTTACCTTCAATGGAAAAGATGTACTTCAAAGTGAGCTGATACAGCGAACTGCAGCGTATGCGCAGGGAGGTATGATTTCTTCCGATACAGCATACAGAGAAGCGATTGAATACATGATTGAAAATCAGCTGGTAGCTGAAGCGAAGGCTGCTGAGCTTGGACTTGATCAGTATACGGATGAAGAGCTGGACACGCTGAAAAAAGAAGCGGATGATTATTATGAGCAGCAGCTGGATGCGCTTGTGACCTACTATGAGGAGCAAAATGCTGCCGAGCTTTCCGATGAAGAAAAAGTTGAATTCAGAGAACAGCTGAAAACTCTCTGGGAAGAGATCGGAACCACAAAAGAGTCCGCAGAAGAGACGCACATCTTTAACAAAACGCGTGACCGTCTGCTTGAGACAATGGAAGTAGAAAATACAGAAGAAGAAATTCAGCAGGTGTTTGAAGAGCAGATTGAGAAAGATCGGACTCAGTTTGAAGACAACATCAGGATGTATGAGTACTTTACATATTATCAGAATTACGATGTATGGTATACACCGGAAGGATTCCGTAAGGTACAGCAGATCCTCCTGAAGGTGGATGATGAACTTACGGATGCGTACAAAAAGGCAGCCGACAGCGAAGAAGGCGTTGAGGAGGCCAAAGAAGCGATTCTGGCAGCCCGTCAGGATACGGTGGATGAGATCTACAAAAAGCTTGAAGACGGAGCCGAATTCAAGTCTCTGATGGAAGAGTACAGTGAAGATCCGGGCCTTGATGAAGATATGGTGGAGAACGGATATCTTGTTCACCAGGAAAGTGCAGTCTGGGGCGCTGAATTTGCAGAAGGCGCATTTTCAGACAAGATGCAGAAAACAGGCGATGTCAGTGATCCGGTTGTCAGCAGATATGGAATTCAGATTTTGTATTATCTGAGTGATGTTCCAAGCGGCCCTGTAGAGATGAACGATCAGATTCATGAAAGCATTGAAAAATATCTGACAAGCCAGAAGCAGGCAAATATGCTGAAGGACTGGGTGGAAGAATACGAAGTAACTTACAACGAAGAAGCGCTGAAAGCACTGGAAGAAGCAGTGCCGGAAGCAGCAACTGAAGCACAGCATCATTAAGCTGTCACTTTATTACCGATCATGTTGTTCAGATGAAGATCTGAAACATGCATATAAAAACAAAACCAGGAGGAAAAGATTATGCGAAAACTTATTAGTGGTGCTCTTTGCGCAACAATGGCACTTAGTCTCTCAATGACTGCTTCTGCAGCAATTAACGGAGACGAAATCAAAACTTACGGAACACCGTTCCTGATCACAAATGCAGGACAGGGCCCGGGAGGAAAAATGGCTCGTCTGCTGGTTAGCCAGGCAGGTACTGTAGAGCTGGATACAGACTACTTCTACAAATCAGAGCCGCAGCCGGAAGATCTGGAAGATCTCGAGTACTCAAGTCTTGTAGTAGTTATCGGTTCCACAGACAAGGGTCTGGGAGCATCCGGTATCACAATCGAAGACGAGCTGAAACGTCTTGAGGTTATGGTTGAGCATGCAGAGAAGATCGAGCTTCCGATCGTAGCAGTTCTGCTTGAGAAAGACAAACGTTCCGATATCGAGACAAACGCAAATGAGCGTTGTATCGATGCTATCTGCCCGCATGCAGAGTGGATGATCGTTGTTGCTGACGGAAACACAGACGGACGTTTCGACAAACTGAAAGAGGAGTATGATATTCCGCTTACAGTTATTGATACGACACTTGACTTTACAGAGCTTGCAAAAGAAGCTTTCGTAAAAGAGTGATCGATTGAGAATGTAGAAACTATAGGATAGAGAAGAATCTGCACGGCGGTGTAAAAGCGCCGTGCAGAGGGTTCTTATAAGGGAGGAATTGTATGAACTATTCAGTAATGGATATAGTCATTATCCTGATCGCGATGGTCATAGCATTCGTGGTATGCAGCAAGGTGCTGAAGTCCACAGAGATCTCTATGGCAATCGCAGGTGTTGTGGCTGTAATTTTCACTGCAGCTCATGGCTGGACAAATGAGCCGGTCAAAATTATCGTAGAAGGTCTGTTTACAAACCTGGACCTGGCTATGACATTCTTTTTTGCAACTTTGTTTATTAACATTTATTCAAGCAGCGGCGCGATGACCGCTGTAACAAGAAGTGTTGTTAGTCATGTAAATAACAAATGGCTTCTTCTTGCACTTATGGCAGTTCTGATGATCATTCCGGGCGCTATTTCAGGCGCAGGTAGTGTATCTGTATTCGTGCTTGGAGGAATTGTTTATTCGATCGTTCGTTTCATGGGACTTTCCGATAAGAAAGCAAGCGCTTTCGTATTCGTGTTCGCTATCATGGGTGCGGCAGCACCGCCAGTTAACCTCTGGACGATGCTGATGACAGCTCAGGCAAACATGCCGTACGTTGGATTTGAGCTTCTGCTTATTATCCCGATTGTCATCGCAGGTGCATTTACAATCATCTACCTTGGCTGGGGTTCCAAACGTACTCCGAAGGAAGAAATCCTGGCAACCATGCCGGAGACAGATGCAAAACTGCAGGGTGTTGGCGGCCTGGTACGTATTCTCCTTCCGCTGGTAGCACTGATTGTTATGTTCGTTCTGACTCTGGTAATTCCGTTCAGCTTCCCGGTACTCGGACTTCCGCTTATGTTCGTGATCTGTGCAGTTATCGCAATTATCTGCAATCCGAAGAAGATGTCCGTAAAGGATTACTACAAGATCCTTACAGGTACGATGGATCAGGCATTTTCTCTGATCGCAACCGTTCTGAGTATTGGTATCATGCAGAATGCTATGGCAGCTTCTGGTGTTAAGGGTCTGATCGGTACAGCATTCGTACTGCTTCCGTTCATCTGGATCTACATCCTGATCCTCATTGTCGGACCGTTTGCACAGGGTGCTATGAGTTATGGTAGTGCTATCGTTATTGGTACTCCGCTTATCTTCATGTTTAACACTGCTGGTATGAACACGACAGTTGTCGTTGCAGCAATGAGTCTTATGTTCCCGATCGGCGACTGCTTGCCGCCGTCAAGAATCGTAGGACGTGTTACACTTGAGACAACCGGCTACGAAGGCAGCTACATGTCATTCCTGAAGCAGATTTTCCTGCCATGTCTCGTACTTGGCTTACTGGCACTGTTGATGTTGGTTAAACCGGCTTGGTTTGCTTTCTTAGCTTAAGGAATGGAGGTTAGAATATGACATTAACTGAAGCTATTATTCATTATACATACTTCATTATGGCGGCTGTTATGGGCCTGCTCCTTTTGAGGAATTTCTTCAAGAGGGAGAAGAAACTGGGATTAGTGTACGATATCGTTTATATTTACTGTGTTATCCCGTTCCTTCTTCGTGTCTTGTATATTAAGTAAGAGAGGGAGGAAAACGTATGAATGCATTGAAAAAACCGATGACACAAAAGATTATCTGTATCGTAGTAGCACTCGTACTGACTGTTATTTCAGGATACAGTTTTTATCAGCAGCGTCATTATAAAGAGACTGTAGTAGTTTCTGATGCGCTGACTGAGGTTCAGTGGCTGAGCGATTATGTTCCGGAACTGAAAGGAACATTTGGCGACACACCGATTTTCGTATTTGATTCAGGCGTAGAGGGTGGTTCTGCTCTTATCTGCGGCGGTACACATCCATACGAGCCGGCAACCAGTATTGCTGCATATGTTCTGATGGAGAACATTCAGGTAGAAAAGGGTAAGGTTTTTGTTATCCCGCAGTCAAGCTACTCTGCAACAACACTCGGTGTACAGGGAAATGCATACCCGGCAACCGTTGCTGTAGAAGCTGAGTGGGGCACACCGAGATATAAAATCGGTGAGCGTAACACGAACCCGCTCGATCAGTGGCCGGATAACTTTACTTACATCAACTACCCGTCAGGACAGTCTCAGGCTTACAATGACCTTCGTAACCTGAACCGTTGCTATCCGGGACGTCTGGATGGTACTTTCACAGAGCGTGTTGCTTACGCAATCATGGAAGTTATCCGCCAGAACAATATCGATATCTCTTTTGACTACCATGAAGCTTCTATCATGTACCCGGTAGTAGGTACTTACGTAGCTCATGACAGAGCAATGGATATCGCTATGATGGCAGCAATGGATCTTTCTTCTTCTGAGTTCGATATGAAGATCGAGCAGTCTCCGAAGAGCCTGAAGGGCTTTACACACCGTGAGTGGGGCGATTACAGCGATACGCTGGCAATCCTGATGGAGACTCCGGAACCATTCATCGACCGTATCGTAGGTCCGATGACAGAAGAACTGATGACAACTGGTCAGGATCTGTTCCTGTCCTTCGCAGGCGAAAAAGGACTTACCTACGTGCCGTACGAACTGGAAACAGGTTGGCCGATGGAAACTCGTGTAGGCCGTCACCTTTCTGGCTGTGCTAAGGCAATCTACTACATGAACATGTTCTATCCGGAAAAAGAACTGGTGGCAACATGGCCGTCATACAATGAGCTGGTAGAAAAGGGTGTGGGAGCATTCCTGCATGATCCGTCTACGGCTGACCCGGCACAGGTATACGAAGTTTAATCGGTACTGTATATCACAGGCCGGCTGATACTTCCGGCCTGTTTTATAAAAAACAATCTAGGAGGAAAGAAGTATGAAAAAAAGATTGAGCATGCTGCCAATCGCAGTAATGACAAGTGCCCTCGCACTTTCTCTGAGTGCAAGTGCTTGTACCACGTTCCTGGTAGGTAAAGACGCTACAACAGACGGATCTACCATCGCAACACACAACGACGACTCCACAAGTGCAGACTTCCGTCTGTGGCTGACACCGTCTATGAAAGGCGGCGAAGGCATGAAGCGTGATCTCGTTGTTGATTCACACAACTACGGTGATTTCACGAACTTCCCGGAAGTAAAAGATTACGGTAATGGTTACGCTGTAGCTGAAATCGATCAGCCGGAAGATACTTACGCTTACTTCCATTCACGTTACTCCTTCCTGAACGAGAAGGGTGTGGCAATGGGTGAGTCTACATTCAGCTATGACCGTGGAACAGAGCATGCTGACAAGGTTATGGAAGTTCTGTTTGGCAGCAACAATGGTATCATCGACTGCTGGAATGCACAGGATATCGCTCTTGAGCGTGCTTCAACAGCTCGTGAAGCAGTTGAAATCATGGGTGAACTGTGTGAGACATATCTCTGGAAAGATTCCGGTGAGACAATCAACATCTGTGACGGAAATGAGTGCTGGGTATTCGAGGCTTATGGTCTTGATCTCTGGGCAGCAGTTCGTATTCCGGACAATGCTTTCTTTGTAGCAGCTAACCGTGCTCGTATCAATGAGTTTGATTTCGAAGATACAGAGAACTATCTGTGCTCCCCGAACCTGAAGAGCTTTGCAGAAGAGAATGGCCTCTGGTCAGCAGATTCTGGCGAAGAGTTCAGCCCGGCACAGGCTTATGGTCCGTGTGCTAACGAGTACTGCTCACTTCGTGAGTGGCGTGCAATTGATCTTGTAGCTCCGAGCCTTGGCGTTGAAGTTACTACAGGAACATACCCGCTTTATGTAGTTCCGGAAGAGAAACTGTCCGTACAGGATGTTTTCGAACTGGCTGGCGACTACTATGAGGGAACAGAGTATGACGTTTCTATGACAGCATACGCTGGCGATTATGGCAACCCGCTGAACATCAACAACCCGAACCGTCCGATCAACATGTTCCGTACATGTTATGTAATGCTTGCTAACATCAAGAGCTGGCTTCCGGACGAAGTTAAATGTCTTGTATGGCACGGATATGGCGCTCCGGATTCTACATTCCTGACTCCGCTGTGGGCTTCTCAGACAGCTATGCCGGAACTGTATGACCATGGCAGCCGTTACGATCTGAAACTTGACCGTACAGCAGGATGGTGGATCGCTTCCTACGTACAGCAGGCAGCTACATCTAACTATGACTATGCAATCGAAATCATCAAAGAGCGTCGTAGTGAGCGCATGGCAGCTCAGTACGAAGAAGTTGCTAAACTCCAGGAAGAGTGGGCAGCTAGAATCGAAAACGGCGAGACAGATGCAGTTGTTGCAGAGCTGACAGATTATGCTTGCAAGACCGCTGAAGAGTGGTACGAAATTTGGCTTGACCTCGGCGATGAGCTGATGGGAAGACTTATGTGGGATATCGTAGAGTTCAGAAATCCGGGATACTCAGACTGGTACAAAGAAGTTCTGAACAATGCTCCGATGAAACCGGAACCGGAAGAAGCAGAAACAGAAGCAAAATAATTGATTCTTAAAACTGTTTATTAAACCACAATTTATACGGGGTTTCCGAGGGTCTTACGGGACCTTCGGAAACCCCGTTCTTATGAGCATATGAAAAATTATACAGTTACAGTAATTCTAATTCTTTGTATTCTTATGTTGATTGCGGGTATAGTGGAAAAATGGTACCACAGGCGCAATCTGAAAGGAATTCCGATTCGGATCATGGTGAACGGTACACGTGGAAAAACGAGTGTGACCAGGCTGATTGCAGCTATCCTGCGTGAAGCGGGCATCCGGACATGGGCCAAGACAACAGGTACACAGGCTGCATGGATTCTGCCGGACGGTTCGGAACAGGAATACCGGAAAAAACGTCCTGTAAATATCAGGGAACAGATTCCGTTTATCAAAAAGGCAAAAACGGATGGGGCAGAGGCCATAGTAGTAGAATGTATGGCACTGCATCCGGAAAATCAGCGTATGATGGCTGAGGAGCTTGTGCAGCCCACAATCAGTGTGATTACAAATGCACGTGTTGACCATGTGATGGAGATCGGGGCAACGGAGGATCAGACTGTCCGGACACTTGCGTTATCCATTGGGAACAGTAAGTCTCTTGTATGTGATGACGCACGGTTTGATGCGTATACGGAGAACCGTGTAGGTGCTATGGAGGAACAGATTGACCCGGCGTACATAGAATCTTTTGATTATCCGGTATATGAGGACAATATCCGTCTGGCACTCCGCGTAGCGCGCCTGCTTGATATCGACCGGGCGACAGCGCTGCGGGGGATGAAACATGCGCTTCCGGATATTGGTATGCGCGGGCCCTTCCGTGTTGGCAAATGCCTGATTATTAATGCGTTTGCCGCGAATGACATCGAATCTTCACGCACAGTATTCCGGAGAAATGTAGAAAAATACAAATTGGAGCAGGTGCCGGTATATGTGCTTTTTAATAATCGCAGTGACCGGGAATTCCGGTTGCAGGAGTTCGCTCCTTTTATTCAGGAGCTTGCACGCGAGGGTGCAAGTATGATGGTGACAGGAGAAAACAGAGACAAGGCAGCCCGGTATTTTATCCGGAAAACAGGAATTGCAGCAGAAAAGCTTGCAGTTCCGGCCATGGACTGGCTGGACGGCATTTCGAAGGAGGAATGTGCGGTGCTCTGTATGGGAAATATCGCGAATGACGGGAAACAGATAATTGAAGCCCTTGAGGCGCTGGGAGGATCGGATCTATGTTGCAGCAGGCTATAACGCTCAGTATTATTTTATCATTTTTATCAACAGAGCTGCTCGGTGTTTTCACCGGAGGCCTGGTTTCAGCCGGATATCTGGCCTTCTTTATTGAGCAGCCCTATCGTATTTTATCGACGCTTGTGCTTTCTCTGATTGTATACGGCATTACAAAGCTGGTCAGCAAGGTGGTAATTCTGTATGGCCGCAGGCGTTTCATGGTAACGGTAATTGTCGGTATTTTGCTTGGATGGCTGTATGAAAGCCAGGCATATTATATCAGCAGCATTTCCCAGGATCTGCGTATTATCGGTTACATTATTCCAGGGCTTCTTGCGAATGACATGTGCAAGCAGGGAATTGTGCGCACACTCGGAATGGCGATGGTGAGTACGTTCCTGATTCGCCTGATTTTGACGGTGGTGGTACGTATATGAGAAGATATGATTCAAATGCAAAAATTCACCAGGGTTATCTGATGGCTGCGCTCGTCATTGGTTTTTTGGGCGTGCTCCTGACATGGGCGCTGCGCAGAAGTACGCCGACAGACTATTCCGATGTACAGCTTGCTGCGGCAAAACGGATGCAGCAGGCAGAAGCAGTCCTGCTGGAGGTTGTGCAGGAGGAGAATATTCCGATAGAGGATATTGACCTCAACAAGACAGGGCTGATCGGTCCGGAGTGGACGCCGCTGACAACGACGCCGGGTATTGAGGATGCAAAACGGACGTCTCTTGATCCCAATATTGCGGCAGTTCTGGTGCGCTACTTTAAAGAAGCGGGACTGAAAAACGGTGATACGGTTGCTGTCGGTACGAGCGGTTCCTTCCCGGGACTTTTGATTGCGACACTGTGTGCGGCGAGAGAGCTTGAACTCGATGTAAAGGTGATTTTGTCGTTCTGTTCTTCCATGTATGGCGCAACGCGTCCGGAACTTAATGTGTACCGCATTCTGAGTATTCTCGAAGAACATGATCTGATTACATTTGAATTGCTGGCAGTATCGCCGGGCGGCACAAATGATTACGGAGAAAGTGCGCTCTGGCCGGATTCGAGAGAGCTGATCTTTGAAATGGCGGCAGAGACTGGCGTTGAGTTCATTGATTACAATGATATTGAAAAGAGTATTGCAAGACGTCTGGAGCTGTTCGGTGAGGATATTGACTGCTTTGTGAACGTGGGAGGCGCCAGTGCAAACAGCGGTACGAGCGCGTATACGCTTGATTTCCCGATGGGCCTTGTATTGGATCCGCCGAAGATTCCGACAACGAAAAACCGCGGGCTGATGTATGAATATGCCGCACGGGGCGTTCCGGTTGTCAATATGCTGAATATGCGTCAGATGGCAGTTGACAATGGTCTGGCGTATGATCCGGTTCCAATGAGCGAGCCGGGAGAGGGCGGCGTTTATTATGATATCGAATATCCGCTGTGGCTTTCAGTGATTGCAGCTGTTCTGATGCTGGCTGTTCTCGTTGTTGGGCGCATGCGCTGGAAAACGAAACGCTGAAACGGGATTTTAAAGGTATGAATTAAAAGTAAGAGGTTCAAAAAGGAAAGCAACAGGTTGTTGCACAGGAAGTATTTTATTCAGATAGTGTGAATAAAACGCAGTATTCTGCTTGAAAAACATGCAGAAATGATCTGAAAGTGTCGTAAAATACGGACGTTCACAATATACGGTATCATGAAAGGTGTATGTGATACCGGAATTATGTGTTGTCTGTATTTTGCGACATTTTTTATTGTAATATGTATTCTTCTTAGTATAATAAATAGCACAGAATTTAGCGATCCACCGTTTTACTTGACATCTGATATACCGAACGGTATAATGAATGTGCTAGAATTTATTTATAATAGTGATGAACAGGCAAAGTTTGGGGAAAATAACGGGGGAGGCTGTCATGGAAAACAGAATGCGTATTATGGAATGCGCGAAGGAACTGTTTTATGCAAAGGGCTATGATGCAGTCGGCGTGCAGGAGATTGTAGACCGGGCCGGGATTACGAAGCCGACGCTTTATTATTATTTTGGAAGTAAGCTCGGGTTGTTGAAAACGCTGCTGGAGACGAAGTTTGAGGAGCCGCATGCAGCAGTCAGGGCGGCAGCGGAATTAAAAGAGGATATCCGCTCAGTTCTGTATCACATGGCAAAGGCATACTGCGATTTTTTTGAGAGAGACCGGGAATTTTATATGCTGATGATGGCTTTGTTTTATTCTGCGAGGGAAAATGAAGCTTATCAGGCAGTAAAACCGTATGTCACAGAATTTTATGAAACAGTAGTACAGGCGTTTGAGCGTGCCTCAGGACAGCTTGGCAATATGTACGGCAGGCAGAGGCAGTTTGCGATCGGATTTATCGGGACGCTTACACACTATCTGCTGCTTCACAGTGAGGCGGATGCAGGGGAGCGTCTGGAGGAGGAAAAAATCACCTCTCTCGTGAATCAGTTTATGTATGGAATATTCACGTAAGCGCACGGTCCGCTTTGGAGTTAAACGCGAATGAGACTTTTTTATAGCTTGCTGCAAAACGCGGTGAAAAATTTACAGGTTGCCGCACAAGCGACAGGCGGATTATTTGGTCATGTATGACAAGAAATGAAATGTGTAATTAGAAGGGAGAAAAAATGGCTGTTTGGTATGAAAATGCAGTTTTTTATCATATGTATCCGCTGGGTATGACCGGCGCGCCTTTTGAGAATAAGGAAGAAGGGATTGTACATCGGTTTGAGGAGCTTAAGAAGTGGCTTCCGCACGTACGCGCGCTTGGGTGTGATGCGATTTATATTGGACCTTTGTTTGAATCAACCACGCACGGATATGACACCAGAGATTATAAAACAGTAGACCGCAGGCTGGGTGACAATGAGGACTTTAAAGAGTTCGTCCGGCAGGCACACGAGCTGGGCATACGGATTGTTGTGGACGGTGTGTTCAATCACACAGGCAGAGAGTTTTTTGCTTTCCGGGATATCCAGCAGAACCGCGAGCATTCCAGGTATTGCGGATGGTATAAAGGCATTAATTTTGGCTGGAACAACCCGTACAATGACGGTTTTGGCTATGAGGCATGGAGAAACTGTTTTGAGCTGGTAAATCTGAACCTGCAGAACCGGGAGGTCAAGGATTATCTGTTTGATGTGATCCGCTTCTGGATTCATGAGTTTGATATTGACGGAATCCGGCTGGACTGCGCAGATTGTCTTGATTTTGACTTTATGAAAGAGATGCGCTGGATGACTGGCAATGAGAAAAAGGATTTCTGGCTGATGGGCGAGGTGATTCACGGAGATTATGCGCGTTGGGCGAATGCGGAGGTGCTTCATTCTGTGACGAATTATGAGCTGCATAAAGGTCTGTTTTCCGGGCACAATGACCATAATTATTTTGAGATTGCGCATACCATCCGGCGGCAGTTTGATGAGAATGGCGGGATATACCGCGGCAGGATTTTGTATTCCTTTGTAGATAATCACGATGTGGACCGCATTGCCTCAAAGTTGAATGATAAACGGCATCTGAAGCCGGTGTATACGCTGTTGTATACACTGCCGGGGAATCCCTCCGTTTATTATGGTTCTGAGTGGGGTGTGGAGGGCACAAAGGCGAATGGCGGAGACCCGGCACTGCGCCCGCAGATTCGTCTGGAAGAAATGAAGGAACGGGCCCCGTATCCGGAGCTTCCGGCGTATCTTGCTTTTCTTGGAACATGCAGGAGAGAGCATCCTGTGATCGGAGAGGGCCGCTACAGAGAGCTTTTGCTGACAACACGGCAGTATACATATGCGAGAATCGGAGATCAGGAAAGTGTGCTGGTGCTTGCCAACAATGATGAAAATGAGGCGCATCTGTCAGTACCGCTTCCAATGGGGGCTTCAGAGATTATAAATCTCGAAACAGGGAAAGCGGTATCTCAGGAAAACGGCAGAGTAAACCGGACGCTTCCGGCAGGGGGATGTGAGCTTCTTCTTCTGAAGCCCTGACCGGAGCTGAGTATGTATATGGAACAGGCAGTTGTGAAGGTTTCGGAAGGCAGCTATTCCTGGAAAGAGGATTTTATAACTGGCTGATATATTTAAGTAAAACGAGGAGATGTGAGTATGGCGGAGAAAACAAGAAAAGAAACGGAGCCGGAATTCATTACGGAACTGGACCAGTATCTGTTTGGGATGGGAACGCATTACGACATTTATAAAAAACTTGGCGCGCATCCGGCGAAGCAGCAGGGAAAACAGGGAATACATTTTGCAGTGTGGGCGCCGCATGCGGGAGAGGTGTTTTTGATCGGCTCTTTTAATGACTGGGATGAGCAGAGCCATCCGATGCAGCGGCAGGAACCGCTTGGGATTTATACTGCATTTGTCCCGGAGGCCCGGGTGGGGGATCTGTACAAATTTTTAATTATTACACCGGATGGAAGAAAGCTTTACAAGGCAGACCCGTTTGCAAATCACGCGGAATTCCGTCCCGGAACGGCGTCAAGGGTCGCAGATCTTTCTAAAATCCGCTGGTCAGATTCTGTGTGGATGGACAACCGGAGCCTGTTTGACCAGGACAGGAGCCCGGTCGCTATTTATGAAGTGCATCCGGGAAGCTGGAAGCGGCATCCGCACGGGGAAGAGGAGAGCGGTTATTACAATTACAGAGAATTTGCGCATGAGCTGGCAGAATATGTAAAAGAGATGGGATATACGCATGTGGAGCTGATTGGTATTGCGGAGCATCCGTTTGACGGTTCCTGGGGATATCAGGTGACGGGATATTATGCGCCGACCTCCCGTTACGGTACGCCGGAGGATTTTGCGTATTTTGTGAATTATCTGCACAGAAAGAAAATAGGAGTCATTCTCGACTGGGTACCGGCTCATTTTCCGCGGGATGCACAGGGACTGGCTGAATTTGACGGTTCCTGCCTGTTTGAATACGCAGACCCGCGCAAAGGAGAACACCCGGACTGGGGTACCAAGATATTTGATTACAAGAAAAATGAAGTGAAAAATTTCCTGATCGCAAATGCGATTTACTGGGTGGAACAGTTTCATGTGGATGGGCTGCGCGTAGATGCGGTCGCGTCCATGCTTTACCTTGATTACGGAAAAAATGACGGACAGTGGGTTGCGAACGAATACGGCGGAAATAAAAATCTGGAAGCAATCGAGTTTTTCAAGCATCTGAACAGTCTTATGACAGGCCGCTATCCCGGGCTGATGATGATTGCGGAGGAGTCCACGGCATGGCCAAAGGTCACAGGCAAGCCGGAGGATGACGGGCTTGGTTTTACGATGAAGTGGAATATGGGCTGGATGCATGATTTTCTGGAGTACATGAAGCTTGACCCGTATTTCCGCCAGTATAATCACAATAAGATGACGTTTGCGATGACGTATGCTTATTCGGAGCGTTACGTGCTCGTCTTATCCCATGATGAGGTGGTGCATCTGAAATGCTCGATGATTAACAAGATGCCGGGGCTTTATGATGACAAGTTTGCAAACCTCAAGGCAGGCTATTCGTTTATGTTTGGGCATCCGGGCAAAAAGCTTTTGTTTATGGGACAGGATTTTGCACAGTTTCAGGAATGGAGTGAGGAGCGGGAGCTTGACTGGTATTTGCTCGGCGAGGAAAAGCACCGGCAGATGCAGGATTATGTGAGGGCCCTTTTGAATCTGTACCGGAAGCATCCGGCTATGTATCAGGCTGACTGCAATCCGTCCGGCTTTGAATGGATCAATGCAGATGACTGTTTCCGCAGTATTTTCAGTTTTGTTCGTCATTCGGAGGATAAAAAGAGCAATTTGCTTTTTGTGATAAATTTCACTCCAGTGGCAAGGCCGGACTACCGTGTGGGTGTTCCGAGGAGAAAACAGTATCGCCTGATCCTGAACAGTGATGATGCAGAGTTTGGCGGCAGCGGTAAGGAGCAGCCAGTTATTTATAAGGCAGTAAAACAGGAATGCGACGGAAGAGACTTTTCCTTTGCATACGATTTGCCGGCGTACGGGGTTGCGGTGTTTAAATTTTAATAGGACAGGGTGTCGGCAAAATTGACAAAAGTAACCGGGAGAGGCGGTGATTGATACGGATCACAGTTTCTCCCGGCTTTTTCTGCGAGGAAGAAAACTGATTCTCATACAAAAAAATAAACAATTCACTTGAAAAATGTAAACTTTTTGCTGGAATAATACCCATAAGGCTTGGAACTATAAAATATATTGACATCGTGTAAAAATAGAGGTATTATATTTACACGGTGTCAGAACGCATATGAAAGGAGGATGGAACATGCCGAAAGGTTCACCGGAGCTCACAGAAAAAAGAAAAAATGAAATACTGGATGCCTGTGAAAGAGTGTATAAGGCACAGGGATTTTATGGTGTGAATATTAAAGAAATCAGCTCCGAAATCAGTCTGACACGCCCTGCAATTTATAACTATTTTGAAACTAAGGAGGAGATTCTTCTTGGACTGCTTGCAAGAGAATATGAGATCTGGTGTAAGGAGTTGGAAGAAGTGATTTCTAAGGCCCATGGATGCACGGTAGAAATGCTGGCCCAAGCGATTGCACATACGCTGGAAAACAAGGAAATTTTGCTGCGGATTCTGAATATGAATCTCTTTGAGATTGAACTGAACAGCCGTGTGGAGCGATTAGCGGAGTTTAAAAAACTTTACCTGAGATCCGTCACTGCACTTTCCAATATTCTTTGCGCTTGTCAGTCAGATGTGTCAAGTGTGGAATGCGAGGATTTCTGCAACAGCTTCTGTGCGTTGCTGTTTGGTATCTATCCATTTGCTTTTCATACCGAAAAGCAGAAAGAAGCGATGAAATTGGCTGGCGTAAAATTCAGGGAGCCAACGATTTATCAGATGGTTTACAAAAGTCTGCTAAGGCTGATTCCAAACAAATAGCGGCAGGGAAGGATTTTGAAAAATAATATAATATATGAAGTGATACTGATCGGAGGTATGATATGAGTAAAAAATATTTTGGTATATTCATGTGTGTAATTCTGATGATTTTTATGACAGCTTGTGGAAAGAGCGAAGAAAATAGACCTGATACCCCGCAGAATGTACAGACAGAAGAAGTTCAGACGTCTTCTGAACAGGAAAAAGATACCGTGTCAGGTACGGAGACTTCAGGACAGCAGGACAGCACCGGAGCAGAGCAGGCCGGAACGGAGCAGAACGAAACAGAGCAGACCGGAGCAGAGCAGGCCGGAACGGAGCAGAACGAAACAGAGCAGACCGGGGCAGAACAGGCCGAAACAGAGCGGACCGATACAGAGAAAACCGCAGTTGTTTATTTTTCTGCAACGGGAACAACTGCTGAGGTTGCAAAACTGATTGCAGACGAGACGGATGCAGATATTTTTGAAATTGTACCACAGGAAGTATATACATCAGAGGATTTGAACTATAACGATGACAATTGCAGAGCTAATCTGGAGATGAACGATGATACTGCAAGACCGGCTATAAACGGTGATTTAAGTAAGGTATCCGATTATGACAGGATCTATCTCGGTTATCCGATCTGGTGGGGTACGGCTCCCCGCATTATACAGACATTTTTAGAAAGTTATGATTTAAGTGGCGCGAAGATATACACGTTCTGTACTTCCGGCGGCAGCGGTGTGGAGCAGAGTGTAAAGGATTTGCAGGAGATGTATACGGAGATGGATATTGTAAGCGGGAAGCGCCTGAATGGAGCGACCGAGTCTGATGTCACAGCCTGGATAGAAGGCCTGGATTGATTTCTTTTTTACAAATTACTTTGTGTGGAAAGTAGAAAAGTGGAGATTAGTTGATTAATTTCATGATTTCAGGAGGAATAAGAATATGAACAACGTATTAGTCGCATATTTCAGTGCAACAGGAACAACCGCAGAGCTCGCAGATAAACTGGCAAAGGTAACAGGAGCAAAATTGCATGAGATTAAGCCTCAACAGCCGTATACCTCTGCTGACCTGGACTGGATGAATAAAAAAAGCCGCAGCAGCGTAGAGATGAACGATAAATCCTTCCGTCCGGCTATTGCAAACCAAGTGGAGAATATGGCACAATATGATACAATTTTTCTTGCATTTCCGATCTGGTGGTATGTGGCCCCGACCATTATCAACACATTTTTGGAACAGTATGATCTTACAGGCAAGAAGATCATTCCGGTTGCTACCTCCGGCGGCAGCGGTATGGGGAATACGAATAAAGAACTGGTTCAGTCCTGTGTTGGTGCAGAACTGAAGGAAGGCAAAGTATTTTCGGTTCATGTAAGCGAAAATGAATTAAAGGCATGGGCAGAAAAATATCAATAAATAGTATTTATTAATAATCGAAATCTACCAATAATTTTATTCTAAGGAAGGGCTGATGAAAGCATATTCCTAAGATTGCTGCAGATTGTACTCCATATAATTTTCGGATTGAGGAGTTAATACAGTTAAAAAAAGAGAGGATTCTGTGAGATTCAGAGTTTTGAAAAGTTCTGAATTCCGCAGGTACCTCTCTTTTTCGATTTCTGAGGTTCAAAATCAGTAGTAACGCAATCCCTTTTTTACAAATCCTTTTGTTATTGATTTTTCTCCATAAACTTCATGTAATTAGTCACCATCATGGCAATTTTGAAGGTCAGTGCATCGTCGAAGACCCGGATGTCCAGACCTGTGCTTTTCTGCAGTTTTTCCAGACGGTAAACGAGCGTATTTCTGTGAATGTAAAGCTGTCTTGCCGTTTCTGAAACGTTCAGGCTGTTTTCAAAAAATTTATTGATGGTAGTCAGAGTTTCTTCGTCAAATGAATCCGGAGTTGTATTTTCGGTAAATGCTTCTTTCATAAACATCTGACAAAGCGGAACCGGAAGCTGGTAAATCAGCCGGCCGATTCCGAGCGTATTGTATGCAACAATGGAGCGCTCCATATAGAAGATTTTGCCCACATCAAGGGCCATTTTGGCTTCCTTGTAGGAGCGTGATACCTGTGAAATTTCGCTGACAATCGTACCGTAGGAGATCCTGACACTTGACATGGCTTCTGTATTGAGCATGTCGCGGAGCATCCGCGCAGTCTGTTCCACATCCGAGTAGTCATCGTATTCCCGCAATTCCTGAACAATAATAATACTTTTCTCGTCCACGGCTGTGATGAAATCTTTTGTCCGGCTGCCAAACAGTCCTTTTACAATTTCCATTGCCGTATTATCTTTTTCATATTTGGTCTCAATGAGATAAACAATCCGGCGGACCTCTGTTTCAATATGAAGCTTTCTGGCACGGTTATACACGTCAATCGAGAGCATATTATCGAGGAGAAGATTCTGGATATAGTTGTTTTTGTCGTAGCGTTCCCGGTAAGCGATAATCAGATTTTGTATCTGGCAGACGGCCACCCGGCCAAGCATATAGGCATCTTCGGAGGGTCCCTGTGAAACCAGGATATATTCGGTTTTTTTATCATCAAATATTTTAAAAAAATGAGAATTCTGTACAACCTGGCTGTCAGCCGGAGAACTGGCAAACTGGATAACAGCTGTTCTGTCTGTACTTTCAGTTGAAACTGTGGATGCAACTTCATTTCCATCTGTATCTGTCAGAATGAAGTCTACCCTGGTGATCGTATGCAGCTCATCTAATGTATTCTGTAAAATCTGACTGGAAATCATGCGTTCACATTCCTTTCTTTATGCGGTCTGAAACTGTCTCGATATGCGTGTTCAATTTTGCCATAATCATACCTTATTTTAATACGATTTACAATCATTTTATTCCTGTGGTCTTACACTAAAATAATCACAAAAAATATTTAAATTATCACAAAAACTTCTTTACAAATACAGAATATGTGATATAATGCAAATATAAATAATAAGTTGCATTAAGAGAAGGATAAGAGATAGGAGGTGGAGTTTTATTGAGGGAGATACAGCTTTTAGCTTTATTGTGTATCGTGATGGCATCAGTCCTTTTTGATCTGCAAGATGGAAGGATACCGAACAGTATTGTAGCTACAGGATTTCTGCTGGGAGGGACATATCAGCTGTTTACAGAGGGGATATTGGGTATGCTGATTTTTCTGGGCGGGGCGTTTCTTCCGCTTGTACTGTTTGGGGCATTTTACTATTTTCGTATGATCGGGGCAGGAGATGTGAAGCTTTTGTGTGTTGTCGGCAGCTTTCTCGGACCATCAGGGTGTTTTTCCTGTATCATAGCTGCCATTCTCTTTGGCGGGGTGATTTCGCTGGCACTGATGGCCCGCCGGCACAGTCTCAATGAACGGCTTGTCTGTTTTTCAGCTTATGTGAGCCGCTGTTCCAGAGCCGGTAAGTGGGAATCCTATCTGGCGGGGACAGAAAAAGAGGCAAGACTCTGTTTTTCCGTGCCAGTACTCATGGGAATTCTTTATTATGTGGGAGGTATTATTTGAAAAGAAGTATATTTGCGGTCTGTGACCTGGAGGCGTCTTATGCCTGCAATCTTATGGATTATCTGAATAAAAAACGAATGACACCTTTTGAAGTGCAGGCGTTTACAAATGTTGAGAGTTTACAGGAATTTGCGAAAGATCATGAGATAGAGATTCTCCTGATATCGACGAGGGCGATGTGCAATGAAATCCGTAATCTTCCTGTAAACCGCACTATTATACTGTCGGAAGGGGAACCGCTCCAGGATTATCTCGAAGATTATCCATTTGTATATAAATATCAATCCTCTGATCTGGTTTTGTCAGAGGTCATGCAGTATTATGCGGAAGCAAATCCGCAGCCGTATATACTGGGAAATGTAAGCCGGAAAACAAAGCTGTACGGCATATATTCACCTGTTGGCAGAGCCAGAAAGACTTCCTTTGCACTGGCAATGGGCGAGATCCTGTCAGAGACAAAGAATGTGCTCTATTTGAACTTTGAGGAATTTGCAGGCTTTGAAGAGTTGTTTCAGACAACATACCGGACTGATATTTCGGATTTGATTTACTTTGCAAGGCAGAAGGGAGACGGTTTTATTTTCCGGCTGAACTCCGTGATTCAGACGTTTCATGAGCTTCAATACGTTCCTCCGGCGCTTTCGCCGACTGATATCAGGGATGTTTCCGGCAGGGAATGGCTTGATTTTCTGGATGAGATCGTAAGGTGCTGCGAGTATGATGTGATTATTCTTGACCTGAGTGAACAGGTAGATGAGTTGTTTCAGATTATGCAGCATTGTGACAGAATTTATACGCCGGTTCAGGAAGATGTGATTTCTCAGGCAAAGCTTGCCCAGTATGAAAAACTGCTCCGGATGCTGGACATGACAGATATTTTGGAGCGGACAAGGCGGCTGAAGCTGCCTTTGCAGATGCCGCAGAAGGACGGAGATCTGGTGCAGCAGATGGTATGGGGAGAAATGGGGGATTATGTGCGGAAATTGCTGTGGGAGGAAAAACAGGGTAGGAGAGAAACGGTAAATAATGAATGAGAAACAATTTGCAATGCTGCGGGAACAGCTTATGGAAAATCTGGAGCAGCACAGGGAGGTTCAGGATGAAGAGATTTATCAGACGATTGATGAGTTAATCCTGCGCACCGGTGTAGAGTTTTATATCCGGCTTTCCGAACGGGGAGAGCTCCGCCGGGAACTGTTTAATTCCGTCCGCCGTCTGGATATTCTTCAGGAATTGATTGACGACAACTCTGTTACAGAGATTATGGTCAACGGAACAGAAGGTATTTTTATTGAGCGGAACGGCTGTTTGATGCTATGGGACAAGTGCTTTGCATCAAGAGAACGTCTGGAGGATATTGCACAGCAGATTGTAGGAAGCTGCAACCGGATTGTAAATGAATCCGTACCGATTGTGGATGCACGATTGAATAACGGGGCGAGGGTAAACATTGTGATGCCCCCTGTTGCACTGAATGGTCCGATTATCACAATCCGGCGTTTCCCGGAGCATCCGATTCAGATGGAACAGCTGGTGCGATGGGGGACTGTGTCGCGGGAAGCAGTGGATTTTTTAGAAAAATTGGTTTGTGCTGGTTACAATATTTTTATTTCAGGCGGGACCGGTTCAGGGAAAACGACATTTATGAATGCACTTTCGAATTTCATCCCAAAGGATGAGCGGATTATAACCATTGAGGATAATGCAGAGCTGCAGCTTCAGGGAGTAAAAAATCTTGTGCGGCTTGAGGTGAGAAATGCAAATGCAGAAGGGGAAAAGGAGATTACAATCCGGGATCTTATTAAGTCCAGCCTGCGGATGCGCCCTGACCGGATTCTGATCGGGGAAGTGCGGGGGAGTGAAACGGTTGATCTTTTGCAGGCATTAAATACCGGCCATGACGGTTCATTCAGTACCGGGCATGCGAACAGTCCGCAGGACATGCTAGCAAGGCTTGAAACCATGGTACTGATGGGTCTGGAGATTCCACTTGCGGCAGTCCGGCGGCAGATTGCATCGGGGATTGATATTATAGTTCACCTGGGAAGGCTGCGCGATAAGAGCAGAAGAGTATTGCAGATTTTAGAGATTCTCGGCTATGACAGCAGAAGCGGAGAAGTGCAGACACAGGTATTATATGAGTTTGAAGAGGAGGGAGAGGATGCATGCGGAAACATAACAGGAAAGCTGATAAAGCGCAGAGAACTCATGCAGCGGCAAAAGCTGCAAAGGGCAGGATATCAGGCGTGAAGGAAAAGCCGCTTTCTGTCTGCCAGGATTACAGTATCTATCAGTTTTCACTCAGAGAACGGATAAAATATGTTTTTTTATATAGTGCGCTGGACGCATGCATCAGTTATTTATTCTTTTTTTCATGGGCAGCCTTTTTACTGCTGCTTCCGGGAGCAGTATTGTTTTTCCGGGAAAGAAGAGAGGCATTGCAGAAAAGGCGGGCAGTAGAAATGAAGCGCCAGTTCATGGATGGAATGCAGCTTTTGACGGTTTCCCTACAGGCTGGCTATTCTGTGGAAAATTCAGTCCGGGAGGCAGTGAAAGAGCTGAGAAGAGTTTATGAACCGGAAGCTTTTATTGTGCGGGAATTTCAGATCATGGAAGCGCAGCTTACGGTTAACAGAAATATGGAAGAGCTTTTTATGGATTTTGGAGAGCGCAGTGCAGTCGATGATATACAAAGTTTTGCAGAAGTATTTTTAACGGCCAAACGTTCCGGCGGCGATCTGATTGCCGTGATACGCAACACCGTTTTCTGTATCCGGCAAAAACAGGAGA
>CAOJHI010000009.1 GCA_948436005.1 uncultured Lachnospiraceae bacterium | reverse complement strand
GATAAAGAAGCAGTACGCACAGCAGTGTTGCAGGAATGACCGTGGCAGCGGTAAAAGCAGTGCTGGCTTTGTAGCGCATCATCTGCTTTTCGCGCCGTTGGTAATAAAAAATGCTGGTATGCGCATAGGTGTACAAAAAAGCGATGTACATCATAAAGTCAGTCATGGAGCAGATGCGCTGCAATGGCTCTTTAAAAATTAGAAACAAAACGAAAAATCCAGTGATTGAGAGATAAGAAAGAGTTTGAACACTGGACACAAATTCATGAAAGTGTTCTTTGACATCGTATTTTGCACGTTCCACGCTTCGCCAGAGACACAGGGACATTGCAGGTGCAAAGATGAGAAGCCAGGACTCGAAAATTTTGATTTCATCGTACTGTACCTGTGTCAGAAGGCGCGTGTAAACCGGTGTCATTAAAAACGTAATGCCGCGCACAAAAAGCTGGGAAAAAACATAGAAAATCCCAGCTTTGAAAGCAGTTTTATTTAAAGTTTGTTTTCCTGTGTTTTCAGACATCTGGCGTCCTCCTTGGGAAGGTACCGCACGGAATAACTTTGACAGGTGCGATACCTCTTTTAGATTTCACATACAAAGCAGCGCAATTTGCCGTTTGGGTCAGGTGGAATTGCGTCGAGCCAGTTGATTTTTATGCGGAATTCATCGCCGTACAGCTCGTTTAGCTTATTCAGGAAATATGAGGAGATTTCTTCCTGACTGTATGTAAGATCCTGCGGGTCCCGTACAAGTTCAATGCGCAGGTCGTGATATGATTCCTGGATGTAGCGAAACTGGGCAATTCCGGTGATTCCGTTCGGAATTTTGCGAAGCTCAAGGACCGAAGTATCTTCTCCGTTTTCGTGGCGTATCATATCATTGAGGCGGCCGTGAATGCTGGTGATATAGCGCAGGCCGTTTCTGGTATAGGAGGATGCGGTATCACCGATATCGTAATTGATGATCGGAAAATCTGTTTTGTAGAGCGGCGTGATGATAATGCGCCCTTCATCGGCCGGATTTCCGTCCTGGTCATAAATATTTACCACATGGGTATCATTGCAGATATCGTAGTAATTCTTTCCGGGCCTCTTGATGATACAGCTTCCGGTTTCGTCGCTGCCGTAAGCGTCGACCAGACCGGGGCCAAACGTTTTTGCAAGAATGTTGCGCGTAAGTTCATCCACCATTTCACTGACCGGGATGTACCATTTTGGCTGATGGATGGCCAGGTTATGCTGCTGAGCATACAGAGCGATGCGTACAATGCAGTTTTTGCGGAGGCAGATCAGATCAGGTTTGTATTCGTTGAGCTCCTGAATGACTTCGCGCATACCGTCTCCGATGCAGCGTTTTTCAGAGAGTTTCCGGCGCTGTAAAATTCCGAAACGCTGGATAAATGAATCATGCTGTTTCTTTTCCGTACGGTAGCTGGATTCAAAAGAAATCATTCTGCCGGTGAACGGGCGGTACCCAAAGGACTGCAGAATACGGATCCAGCTGGCGTTCGCGCAGGCGCGCTCTCTCTGGGACTGGTAGAGCCGCAGCGGAATCCCGGTAGAACCGCTGGTACTGGTAGCATCCCACTGGTCGCGGGTTTCGGGATGTGTGTCGTACAGCTCTTTCATCCAGACGCGCAGCTCATCCTTGGTGATGACAGGGAATTTGACAAGATCTTCACTGCAGTGAAAATCGTCGGGCGTCAGATGGTTTTCTTCAAATCGTTTCCGGTAAAACGGAATTTCATATGCTTTTTTCATTAATTTATGTATTTTATGATTCTGAACGTTTTTCGCGTTTTGGGGGTCTGCGCTGCAGCTTTTATCGAGGCGCAGTAGATACCAAAAAGTAGTAGCGTTCATCAGCTTTTTCGGTATATGAAAATGCATAACGTTTCTCCTTTGTCATGGATGTTTCGCATAAAAGTATAGCAGAATTCAGGTTATGTGACAAGAAAGAAAGTGATCGGGAAAATTGTGGGAATTTGTTTAAAAAAATTTCAGAATTTGCAGGGTTAAAAAATAGCATAAAGTATGGTAAGATTTAAAAAATGAAATGGAAAGACAGGAAGAGGTTTTGAGCGTGGAAAAGTTGGAAGAATTAGAGAAAAAAGAAGAGCTTCAGGAATTTGAACTGACGGTTCAGCCGCAAAAAGAAGAAAAGGATCTCTGGCGGAGCCTCAAAGCGATGAAGCAGAAGCTGAATAAGACGAAAGTGATTCCGGAAGAGTTCCGTATTCCGGATAATATTATCCCACTGAAGCGATATTCGCCTGAGTTGGAGCGCGGCCTTACACAGGAGCAGGTACAGGAGCGGATTTCGCAGGGAGAAGTGAACCATGCGGTTGAGTCTGCGTCAAAATCTCAGAAAGAGATCATTTACAGCAATATTTTTACGTATTTTAATCTGGTCTTTTTTGTGATTGCAATATTGCTGATTCTGGTAGGCTCTTTCCGGGATCTTACGTTTCTTCCGGTCATTATTGCCAATACGCTGATCGGTATTATTCAGGAGATGCGCTCCAAGAAAGTACTGGACAATTTAAGCATTCTGAATGCGCCGAAAAGTACGGTTGTGCGAGATGGCGAGAAAAAGATCATACAGGCAGAAGATCTGGTTCTCGATGATGTCGTGATATTCACGGCAGGCAATCAGATTCCGGCAGACGCTGTGGTTGAGGACGGAGAGATTCTGGTCAATGAGTCGCTGATTACCGGAGAATCTGATCAGATTTCTAAAAAGAAAGGGGATTCTCTGCTGTCTGGCAGCTTTGTCGTTTCCGGTGAATGCCGGGCCCGGATTGAGAAGGTGGGAGCAGAATCATACGTTTCCAAGCTGACGCTGGAAGCCAAAGCCATGAATGACGAGGAAGTTTCTGAGATGATCCGCTCTCTTGACCGTCTTGTAAAAATTGTCGGTTTCGTCATTATTCCGATCGGTATCATACTGTTCAGCCAGCAGTATTTTATTAATAATTCTTCACTGAAAAGCAGTGTGACAGCGACCGTTGCAGCGATTATAGGCATGATACCGGAAGGCCTGTATCTGCTTACGAGCGCGGCGCTTGTGGTCAGCGTTATGCGGCTTGCGATGCAGAAAGTTCTGGTTCACAATATGAAATGTATCGAGACGCTGGCCCGCGTTGACGTGCTGTGCGTGGATAAGACCGGAACTATTACGGATAATACAATGTCTGTCAAAAAGATGCTTCCTTTGCGTAAAATCAGTGATATGGTGCAGGAAGATCATGGGCCTGAGGCTGTATCAGGGGCTGGTGTTACGTCAGATCGAGTGCAGACGGAACTGGAAGGTGAAGGAGAAAAGACTTCAGCTGTGGGCAAAGAGGAAACGTTTGCCCTGGAGGCTGCTTTTACTGTGGAGGAGGCAGCTGAGATGGAATTGGCAGTAGGTGATTTTGCGGCTGCCATGGCAACGGATAATATCACGATGAAAGCGATTAAGGACTATTTCCGGAAGAGAAGCGGCAAGCGGCCGGAGAAGGTTTATTCGTTCTCATCAGCAACGAAATACAGCGGCGCCGTTTTTGAGGACGCAAATTATGTACTGGGAGCTCCGGAGTTTATTCTGCAGGAGAATTACGGCGAGTATGCGTCACAGATCGAATGCTGGAGCAGGCAGGGTTATCGTGTGCTTGTTTTTGCAAAATATCCGGGAGTTTTAAATGGCGAGAAGCTTATGCAGCCGGCGGACCCGATGGGAATGATTCTTCTGGCTAATCCAATCCGTGAAAATGCACCGGAGACCTTCCGTTATTTTGCAAGGCAGGGTGTTAAGATTAAGGTTATTTCCGGTGACAATGCCGTTACGGTATCTGAGGTGGCAAAAGAGGCCGGTATTTCGGATGCGGATTCTTACGTAGATGCCACGACGCTGACGGATGAAGAGCAGCTGAAGGAGGCGGCAGAAAAGTATACGGTATTTGGCCGTGTTACGCCGACACAGAAACGGCAGCTTGTCAGCGCAATGAAAACCGCAGGCCATACAGTGGCCATGACGGGAGACGGTGTCAACGATGTGCTGGCACTTAAGGACGCAGACTGCAGCATTGCAATGGCGTCCGGCAGTGACGCTGCAGCGCAGGTAGCGCAGATCGTTCTTCTGGAATCAGACTTTGGCAGGATGCCATCCGTAGTGGCGGAAGGCCGCCGTGTGGTTAACAACATTGAGAGAACGGCTAGCTTGTTCCTTGTAAAAAATATTTTTTCACTGTGTCTCTCCATCCTGACCATTTTGCTGATGGTGAATTATCCTCTGGAGCCGTCACAGATTTCTCTGATCAGTATGTTTACGATCGGTATTCCTGCGTTCGTTATGTCTCAGGAGCAAAATACAGACCGGATTCAGGGGCATTTTCTGAGCAACGTGCTGTTTAAAGCGCTGCCCGGCGGCCTGACAGATTTTATCGTCATCAGTTCGCTTTATCTGTTCTGCATGGAGTTTAATGTGAGCGAAGGGGATGTATCGACTGCATCGACGATTATCCTGGCGATTGTCGGCTTGATGATTCTGTATCAGATTGCCTCTCCGATGACAAAAATCCACTGGATTCTGTGGTTTGGCATGGCAGGAGGCCTGATTTATTGTATGACGTTTGTCAGCAAGGTATTTGCGATTACAGGAATTTCCAAGAAAACGATCATGCTGCTGGTTATTTTTGCAATCATTACTGAGCCGGTATTCCGCTATCTGAGCATTGGCATCAGAAAGCTTTCCGAGATGTATATGCAGAGGAAACAAAGGCAGAAACATACATCATAAAATCTAGTGGATTTTGCAGGGAAATGCTGGTATACTTTAATCTATGAAATAATTCATGAAAGAAAGTGACGGGAGGAGAAGAACCCATGAAAAGAGTTCTTTTAAAGCTGAGTGGTGAGGCGCTGGCTGGAGATAAGAAAACCGGTTTTGATGAGCCGACAGTCCTTGGAGTGGCAGAGCAGGTTAAAAAGCTTGTGGATGCAGGGATGGAGATTGGCGTTGTGATTGGAGGAGGAAACTTCTGGCGGGGCCGTTCCAGTGAAAGAATCGACCGTACAAAGGCAGATCAGATCGGGATGCTGGCTACGGTGATGAACTGCATCTATGTTTCTGAGATATTCCGCTGCGTTGGCATTGGCACAGCGATTATGACACCATTTGCCTGCGGTGCATTTACGGAGCTGTTCTCAAAAGATAAAGTGAATGAGTATTTTGCCCAGGGACGGGTGGTGTTTTTTGCAGGAGGTACGGGACATCCGTATTTCTCAACTGATACGGCAACCGTACTTCGGGCGATTGAAATCGAGGCTGAGGTAATTCTTCTGGCTAAATCAATCGACGGTGTTTATGACAGTGATCCCAAGGATCATCCGGATGCGAAAAAGTACAGTGAAATTTCTATTCAGGAGGTTATTGACAAAAAGCTCGGAGTTGTGGATATGGCAGCATCGATTCTGTGCATGGAGAACCATATGCCGATGCTTGTATTTGGGCTGAATCAGGAAAACAGTATTGTTAATACAGTAAACGGGACATTAGACGGCACAAAGGTTACTGTATAGGGAAAAATAAGATACCATAGCAGGAGGAAAGAGAAATGGATGAAAGAATTAAAGTTTATGATGAAAAGATGACAAAAACGTACAACAATCTTTTAACGGAGTTTGGGACCATTCGTGCAGGACGTGCAAATCCGAATGTACTGAATAAGATAAAAGTCGATTATTACGGAACACCGACTCCGCTGCAGCAGGTGGGAAATATCACAGTACCGGAACCGCGTGTGCTTCAGATTCAGCCGTGGGAGGCTTCTCTGGTAAAGGCGATTGAGAAAGCAATCCAGACTTCAGATCTTGGCATTAATCCATCCAATGACGGACGGATTATCCGTCTGATCTTTCCGGAGCTTACGGAGGAGCGAAGAAAAGACCTTGTAAAGGATGTAAAGAAAAAGGGCGAGGCGGCAAAGGTTGCAGTACGAAATATCCGCCGTGATGCGAATGATTATCTGAAAAAGCTTGGCAAGACAGATGTTTCTGAAGATGAGATTAAAGAGCTGGAGGATAAAATTCAGAAACTGACAGATAAATATATCAAGGATATTGATAAAGCAGTAGACGAAAAGGGAAAAGAGATTCTGACTGTATAAGAAACTTTGGGGGCGGCGCCATGCCCCCTTTTTTTGGGAGGAAAGAGCTATGGTAATTCCGCAGCACGTTGCAATCATTCTTGACGGGAACGGGAGATGGGCAAAAAGTAAAGGAATGCCACGCAATTACGGACATGTGCGGGGAGCAAAGAATCTGGAAGTGATCTGTGAGGATGCCTATCATATGGGCATCAAATATCTGACAGTGTATCTTTTTTCAACAGAAAACTGGAAGCGTTCCAGAGAGGAAGTAGATGCGCTGATGAAACTGTTCCGAAGCTATACGAAGACCTGTATCAAGACAGCCAGGGATAACAATATGAAAGTCAGGGTTCTTGGCGATCCGTCTGCCCTTGCTCCAGATTTGCAGGAAAGCCTGAGAAAGCTGGTTGAAACATCAAAAGACAACACGGGATTGAATTTTCAGATTGCGATTAACTATGGGAGCCGGGACGAGATTGTACGCGCGATCCGGCGCGTGGCGTCAGACTGCCGCGACGGGAAATTGCTGCCGGAGGAGATTACGGAGGAAGGTTTTTCAGAGTATCTTGATACGGCAGGGATTCCGGACCCGGATTTGCTGATTCGTACGAGCGGGGAGCAGAGGCTGTCCAATTATTTGATGTGGCAGCTTGCTTATACAGAATTCTATTTTACGGATGTGCCGTGGCCGGCTTTTAAAAAAGAACACCTGCAAAGTGCCATTGAAAAGTACAACAACCGGGACCGGCGTTACGGCGGCGTGAAGGAGGAATAAACAATGTTTCGTACAAGATTAATCAGCGGAATTGTTCTGGTTATTGTTGCGCTTGCAGTGATAATTGCCGGTGGGCCGGTGCTTGCAGCGACGCTGCTTGCAATATCAGTGATTGGGTTGCACGAACTGTATCAGGCGCTTGGCATTGAGGATAAAAGTGTTTCTCCGCTTGCCGCAGTCGGATATTTGGGATGTTTTGGATATTATATAATAGTAATTTCAGGTTTTACCGCATATACTATGACAGCGCTGATTGCTTTTTTGGTTCTGTTTATGGGAGTCTATGTGTTTACTTATCCCCGCTACAAAACAGATCAGGTGACGGGGGCATTTTTCGGTGTGGTGTATGTGGCAGTTATGCTCTCCTATATTTATGAGCTGCGCTGTATGGAGAACGGCGCGTTTCTGGTGTGGCTGATTTTCCTGGCATCCTGGGGGTGTGATACGTGTGCATACTGTGTTGGGATGCTGATCGGGAAACATAAGATGGCTCCGAAATTAAGTCCCAAGAAATCAGTGGAAGGCGCCGTGGGAGGCGTTGCCGGGGCATCGCTTCTGGGAGTGGCATATGCGGCTGCAATTTCCGGACATATAAATAAAAATGAAAATTACATGGTAAGTTTCGCACTGATCTGTGCAGCAGGAGCGTTGATTTCCATGGTGGGAGATCTGGCAGCATCGGCGATCAAACGGAATCATGGGATTAAAGACTATGGAAAATTAATTCCGGGCCATGGAGGTATTCTGGATCGGTTTGACAGCGTGATTTTTATCGCTCCGGTCATTTATTATCTGGCTCAGGCACTGATGGGTTAAAACATCTGTTTCAGAGCATGTGTGGCAGAACACGGGAGAGCGGGAAAGGATACAAATGAAAACAATATCAGTTTTAGGTTCTACAGGATCAATCGGTACGCAAACGCTTGAAATTGTCCGTGCAAACGGAGATATTCGTATAGCGGCATTGGCGGCAGGCAGAAACATAAAGCTTCTGGAGCAGCAAATCAGAGAATTCAGGCCAAGGCTTGCAGCAGTATGGGAGGAAAAGGATGCGGCACAGCTCCGCGTTTCCGTTGCTGATATGCAGGTTGAAATCCTCTCCGGGATGGATGGCCTGAAGGCAGTTGCTGTGTGTGAGGAAGCGGAAATTCTGGTCACAGCGATTGTGGGAATGATCGGGATTTTGCCGACCATAGAGGGTATTCGGGCTGGGAAGGATATTGCTCTTGCGAATAAAGAAACTCTGGTGACTGCAGGGCATATTATTATGCCAATGGCGAAAGAATGCGGCATCCGGATACTGCCGGTGGACAGTGAGCACAGCGCAATTTTTCAGTGCTTAAACGGCGAGAATGGCAGACAGATTGATAAAATACTGCTCACAGCATCCGGTGGACCATTTCGCAGCAAGAGCTGGGAAGAACTGCAGAATGTACGGCTGGCGGATGCGCTGAAGCATCCGAACTGGGCAATGGGACAGAAGATTACGATTGATTCTGCGAGCATGGTGAACAAAGGACTGGAGGTAATGGAGGCCAGATGGCTGTTCGGCACGGAGCTGGAACAGATCCAGGTTGTCATACAGCCGCAGAGTGTGATTCATTCAATGGTTCAGTTCCAGGATGGAGCTGTGATGGCACAGCTGGGGACTCCGGACATGAAACTTCCGATTCAGTATGCACTTTATTATCCGGAGCGCCGTTATCTGGCCGGGGAACGGTTGGATTTTGCAAAACTTGGGAGTCTTACATTCGAGAATCCGGATTTAGAGACTTTTAAGGGGCTGGCGTATGCGTTTGAGGCAGCCAGAACAGGGGGCTCGATGCCGACTGTATTTAACGCGGCAAATGAACGTGCAGTGAGCAAATTTTTAAATCAGAAGATTGGTTTTGTGCAGATCTATGAAATCATACGCTGCTGTATGGACCGTCACCGGGTAATAGAACATCCGGATGTGAACCAGATTCTTGATACGGAACAGAGCGTATACGAATTTATTGAAAGCAGGTGGTAGATTGAAGATTCTTATAGCACTTCTCGTGTTCAGCGTTATTATCATCATACATGAGCTGGGACATTTTCTGTTTGCAAAACTCAATGGAATTACAGTCGTGGAATTTTCTCTGGGTATGGGCACACGGCTTCTGAGTCATGAGTGGGGCGGCACCAGATATTCTCTGAAGCTCCTTCCGTTTGGAGGCTCCTGTATGATGCTAGGAGAGGATGAAGACGAGGACGGTGAGGGAACCTTTGGCAGTAAATCCGTGTGGGCGAGAATTTCAGTGATTGCGGCAGGACCGGTTTTTAACTTTCTTCTTGCATTTGTGCTGTCTTTGTTCATTATTGGAAATATAGGCTATGATGTTCCGATTCTGGTTGGAGTAAGCGAAGGAATGCCGGCTCAGGAGGCAGGACTGCAGGCCGGAGACCGGATTACGAAGATGAATGGCCGGAGTATCCATGTGTACCGTGAAGTGCAGAATTATTCCATGTTTCACGAAGGTGAACCGGTGGTATTTGAGTATGAACGCGATGGTCAGACTTACACTGCAACTGTGGAGCCGGTTATGACGCAGCAGGGGTATAAGTACGGAATTTCCGGGAGCGTCAATTACAGGCAAAAAACGAATGTATTTGAAACCATCAAGTACAGTGCGTATGAAGTATATTACTGGATTGACCTGACTATGCAGAGCCTGAAAATGCTTTTGCGCGGCGGCGTGAATCTCAATGATGTTTCCGGTCCGGTAGGGGTCGTGGATGTGATCGGGGATACGTATGAGGAGAGTAAGGCAGATGGCCCCTTGTATATCTGGCTGAATCTAATGAATGTTGCGATTTTATTGACAGCGAACCTCGGAGTTATGAATCTTCTGCCGATTCCGGCTCTGGATGGAGGACGGCTCGTGTTTTTATTGCTGGAAGCGATACGGAGAAAACGTGTGAATCCGGAAACAGAAGCAAAGATACATTTTGCGGGACTGATGGTACTCCTGGTTTCAATGGTGGTTGTAATGTTCAATGATGTGAGAAAGATATTTTTCTGAGAAGAAGTGCGAAATTTTTGAGGATGAAAAGATTACCGTTGTCTGATGCAGCTGAATAGTTTGGCTGCAGGGCAGCGGTGTTTTGCTCTATGGAAAGATTTGTTGCTGGGGAGAAACGGTGATTTTCAAAGGAACGGAATCAAAGTAAAATTGATTTTGAGCAGAATTCTGTCTGATCTGTTATAAAACTAAGTATATTATAATTGACAAAATAGATTAATTCATATATAATATGAGATAATAAAAAGGGATGGTAAGACAAAATATTGCGGTTAATCAGGAAAAGAAAAATCATAGGTTAAGTGTCAGAAAAAGCGGCAGATGACGCTGTCAGGAAAAAATTATAAGTAGTGCTTGACATTTTACTGTTTTTATACTACGATGTAACAAGAAAATACGAACGTTAGTTCGACGGAGGGAAAGATATGGCACAGGATGAGAAGCTGAAAGCATTAGATGCTGCGCTTGCGCAGATAGAGAAACAGTTTGGAAAAGGTTCCGTGATGAAGCTTGGAGATAAAGGGGCTGCTATGAATATAGAGACAGTGCCGACCGGTGCGCTCAGTCTTGATATTGCACTCGGGCTTGGCGGTGTTCCGAAGGGCAGGATTGTGGAGATATACGGTCCGGAGTCCAGCGGTAAGACGACAGTGGCATTGCATATGGTTGCTGAGGTACAGAAGCGGGGCGGCATTGCGGGCTTTATTGATGCAGAGCATGCACTGGACCCGGTCTATGCGAAAAATATCGGCGTAGATATTGACAATCTGTATATTTCACAGCCGGATAATGGAGAGCAGGCTCTGGAGATTACGGAGACAATGGTTCGCTCAGGTGCTGTGGATATCATTATTGTGGACTCCGTGGCAGCGCTGGTTCCGAAGGCAGAGATTGATGGCGATATGGGAGATTCGCATGTGGGCCTTCAGGCACGTCTGATGTCCCAGGCACTTCGGAAGCTTACGGGTATTATCAGCAAGTCAAACTGCAGTGTTATTTTTATCAATCAGCTGCGTGAAAAAGTAGGGGTTATGTTTGGCAATCCGGAGACAACGACCGGCGGCCGTGCATTGAAGTTTTATTCCTCCATCCGTCTGGATGTACGCCGGATTGAGTCCCTGAAGCAGAGCGGAGAGGTTATTGGAAACAGAACACGTGTAAAAGTCGTGAAGAATAAGATTGCACCGCCTTTCAAAGAAGCGGAGTTTGACATTATGTTCGGAAAAGGTATTTCAAGAGAAGGCGATGTTCTCGATCTTGCAGCGAACAACAATATTATCAACAAAAGCGGAGCATGGTATGCTTACAATGGTGAGAAGATCGGGCAGGGACGCGAGAATGCCAAGACTTATCTGAAGGAGCATCCGGAAGTGATGGCAGAGGTTGACCGGAAGGTGCGGGAGCACTGCGGACTGATCGAGGCAGAAGATGCCGGTGAAAGCGAAAAAGGTACAGAGAATACGGCAACAGAAGAATGAGACAGATTTGTGAGATCAGAAAGCTGACAGGCGGCCGATATCTGGTGGTTTTGGAGGATGATTTTCAGTTTCCGCTTTATGGAAAAGAGCTGGATCACTATGGAATCCGGGAGGAAGGGATGTTGCGGGATGATGCGGAGACAGAGATTCTGCAGGAGCTTCTCCCAAAGCGCGCAAAGCTTTGCGCCATGCATTTTTTGCAGAATTCCGACCGAACAGAGCAGCAGCTTCGCAGAAAGCTCAGTATGCTTTTTTATCCGGAAGAAATCATCACCCTGGCTGTCACTTATGTAAAGCAGTATCATTACATTGATGATGTGCGTTATGCGGCCAATTATATGGAATATCGAAGTGACAGTAAAAGTATGCGCCAGATGGAACAGGAGCTGTATCAGAAAGGAATTTCTAAAGAAGATATTGAGGCAGCAAAGCAGCAGATTGACTGTCCCGACGAAGCTGTTCAGATACGGAACTGGCTGAAAAAAAAGGGCTATTCTTCTGAGCAGGCAGACCGCAGGGAAACAGAGAGAATATATCGTTTTTTGGCACGCAGAGGTTACAGTATTACTGCAATACAGAGAGAAATACGCAATTTTGATTGAATTGTTGACGAAAATTTCAAAACAGGAGCACAATTACTTGACATAAGTAACAAAACAGTATAGAATTGAACTGTTGTTTACGGACAATGAAAATTGAATAAGGAGGTGCTCCTGTGCCTGGAACAGTAATGATGGTCTGTATTGCTGTCGTGATTACACTGGTTCTTGCGGTACCGATATCCGTTCTTGTTGCTATAAATTACAGAAAAAATGTAGTGGAAGCGAAACTTGGCAGTGCTGAGGAAAAGGCAAGACAGATTATTGATGATGCATTGAAGGTTGCAGAGACAAAAAAGCGTGAGGCACTTCTCGAAGCGAAGGAAGAATCTTTGAAGACAAAGAATGAGTTGGAAAAAGAGACAAGAGAACGCCGGACAGAATTGCAGCGCTATGAGAAGCGAGTATTGTCAAAGGAAGAGAGTGTTGACAAGAAAGCAGAAGCTCTGGAACGCAGAGAATCAGGTCTTACAGCAAAAGAAGAAGAGCTGAAGAAAAAGAATGCAGAGGCAGAAAAGCTTCGCGGACAGAGACTCCAGGAACTCGAAAGAATCTCAGGACTTACCTCCGAACAAGCAAAAGAATATCTTTTAAAAACTGTTGAGGATGAAGTAAAAATTGACACTGCAAAGCTCTATAAGGAGCTTGAAAGCAGGGCAAAAGAGGAAGCAAGCAAAAAAGCAAAAGAGTATGTGGTTACAGCAATTCAGAAATGTGCTGCCGACCACGTGGCAGAAACTACGATTTCTGTAGTGCAGTTGCCGAATGACGAAATGAAGGGCAGGATTATCGGTCGTGAAGGCCGGAATATCCGTACACTTGAAACACTGACTGGTGTGGACTTGATTATTGACGACACCCCGGAAGCTGTTATTTTGTCAGGCTTTGATCCAATCAGAAGAGAAGTTGCAAGGATTGCACTTGAAAAACTGATTGTCGATGGTCGAATCCATCCGGCCAGAATTGAAGAAATGGTGGAAAAAGCACAAAAAGAAGTTGAAACAATAATCCGTGAGGAAGGAGAAGCTGCTACACTGGAGGTTGGTGTACACGGTATCCATCCTGAACTGGTGCGTTTGCTTGGCCGTATGAAATACAGGACAAGTTATGGTCAGAATGCTCTGAAGCATTCAATTGAGGTGGCACAGCTTTCCGGGCTTCTTGCCGGCGAGATTGGTGTTGATATAAGAATGGCCAAACGTGCTGGGTTATTGCATGACATCGGCAAATCCATTGACCATGAGATAGAGGGTTCCCATATTCAGATCGGAGCTGATCTTTGTAAAAAGTACAAAGAATCAGCGACAGTCATCAATGCGGTTGAGTCCCATCATGGTGATGTTGAAGCGGAGTCACTGATTGCCTGCATCGTTCAGGCTGCAGATACGATTTCAGCAGCTCGTCCGGGCGCAAGACGTGAAACACTTGAAACATATACAAACAGATTAAAACAGTTAGAAGATATTACAAATACCTTTAAAGGTGTTGAGAAATCCTTTGCTATTCAGGCAGGTAGAGAAATTCGGGTGATGGTAGTTCCGGATCAGGTCAATGATTCTGATATGGTACTACTGGGAAGAGATATTGCGAAGCAGATTGAGGCCGAGCTGGAATATCCTGGTCAGATTAAGATCAGTGTAATCCGCGAAAGTCGCGTTGTTGATTATGCAAAATAGTTTGGACAAGGGGCAGTCGGGAAATACCGATTTTTAACCCCAGCTATACGTGAACGAGACAGTCCGCAGAAATCTGGTTTTTTCAGAACCATGGATTTCTACAGAACTGTCTCGTTCTGTTTTATATGGGAGTATCCCAAAGTTTGTGCAAACCTTAGGCTATTGTAGTTATAAATCCTGATAGAAGAAATGGAGCGATCATATGCTTTCTGCTGAAACACAAAAGATGTATGTATCTATTTTAAAAGAAGAGCTGATACAGGCAACTGGCTGTACTGAGCCCATAGCGATTGCCTATGCAGCTGCACGGTTAAGGAGCATTTTAGGAAAAGAGCCGGAAAAAATTCGTGCGGAAGTGTCCGGAAACATTATAAAAAATGTTAAAAGTGTTATTGTACCAAATACAGGTGGATTGAAAGGGATTTCAGCAGCTATTGCAGCAGGAATAATAGCCGGTGATGCAGCCAAAATGTTGCAGGTAATATCTTATGTTCCGGAAAAATTACATACCCGGATAGCTTCCTATGCTGAAAATACTCCAATAGAAACTGTGTGCGCAGATACTCCCTATTTATTAGATATCTGTCTCATTGGCTGGACGGACGGGCATTACGCGAAAGTGCATATTGTGAATAATCACAGTAATATTGTACTAGAAGAAAAAGACGGAACAGTACTGTTAGAAAAGGAAATCAGTAATTCCGCAGAAGACAGCCTTACAGATAAAAGCGTATTGAATGTGAAAGATATCCTGGAATTTGCAAATACAGCAGATCTTAGTGTAGTCAGGCCATTATTGGAACAACAGATATCCTGCAATCTCGCGATAGCTGAAGAAGGACTGAAAAACAATTGGGGAGCTAATATTGGTTCTGTATTATTAAAGGAATATCCGCAGGAAATAAAAACAGAAGCAAAAGCATGGGCAGCGGCAGGGAGCGATGCCAGAATGAGTGGTTGTGAGCTGCCGGTTGTAATAGTATCAGGTTCTGGAAATCAGGGAATTACAGCTTCCGTGCCTGTGATCCGGTATGCGATGAAGCTTGGCGTTCCACGTGAGAAACTGTATCGGGCGTTACTGGTGAGCAATCTTGTTACTATACATCAAAAGAGCGGTATTGGACGTTTATCAGCATACTGCGGAGCCGTTAGTGCAGGCGGTGGAGCTGGGGCAGGAATTGCATATCTTTTGGACGGAAGTTATGAGGCAATTGCACACACAATTGTAAATGCAGTAGCAATCATTAGCGGAACAATCTGTGATGGTGCAAAACCTTCCTGTGCTGCTAAAATTGCGGCAAGCGTGGATGCTGGAATTCTTGGATATAATATGTACCGGAACCAGCAGGAATTTAAAGGCGGCGATGGAATTGTTACCAAAGGCGTTGAAAACACTATTGCCAATATCGGCGCATTGGCGCAGGAAGGTATGCGTCAGACCGATAAAACAATATTGTCTATAATGACAGAAAAACTTAAGAAAAAGGCACTTGAAAATCCAGCAGAATAAGGGTAAACTGCGAAAATAAAACCAGTATACAAAAAGGGGGAAAAATATGCTTACAGCGTTGTTTTCATTTCTTATGATCGCAGTATTTGGAAAGTTGTTTCTGTGGGGAATCAAGGCTAGCTGGGGGATTACAAAACTGGTTTGCAGCGTTGTGGTGCTGCCGCTCGTTTTAATTGGACTGGTAATCAGCGGGCTGCTTGTCCTGGCGCTTCCGATTCTTTTGCTGATCGGGGTAGTATCGTTGTTCTGTTTCAGAAAGCCGTGGTAAATCATAAAAATAGTTTCAGAATGAGATAGAGGGTGAATCATACCCTCTATTTTTGTGTCTGTCAGTCTATATTAAGGAAATATTGTGATTGAAAATTTGATTTGCAATGACTGCAATCGCACCGAGAAGAGGCGCGTTTCCGTTAAAATGCGAGTGAATGATTTTCAAATCAGAATATTGAGGCAGGAAAGCTGACAGTTTGGTGTAGAGCATATTTTCTATAATATTGGTGCCTGGTTGGGCATCATACCCGATAATAATCGTTGAAAAGTCTAAAAGCTTCAGGGTATTTGCAAGCGCATATGCCAAATAACTGCAAAAATCATCGAGCGCAATGATTGCAGCAGGGTCTTCCGCAGCAGCCTGAGCCATAATATCTGTCCATGTCGGCTCCGGTATTTTGTGAAAAACGGAGCTTTTAAAATGTGGGAGTAATTCTGAAATTTTCTTTTGAATCTGAGACAGGCTTGCGTATAACTCCAGACAGCCCACATTGCCGCAAGAGCATTGCGGTCCGTTGAAATTGATAGAAACATGTCCAATTTCCCCGCTTTGTCCGGAAAAGCCGTTGAATAGCTGCCCATTTAAGATGAAGCCAAGTCCGATACCGGAAGCTATATGCAAATAAATAAAATTTTCATAGGAACTTCCATTTCCGTATAATTTTTCCACTAAGGCACCGGCATCTGCATCATGAATTAAATATGTGGGGAGATTTGTCTGTGCCTGTAGAATAGAAGCGATAGGAATATTAGAAAGATTATAAAAGTTAGGAGGACTTAAAATACAGCCTGTCCGCTTATTGACCGGGCCAAGGCTTGAAATGCCGCAGCCGATAATTTTGCGTCCGGTATGAGAGGAAAGCGTATGATAGTGTGTCAGAATATGATGAATAAACGCATCCTGAGTCATATTACTGTTAAAGTCTGTTTTGACCATGTCGATAATATGTCCGGAGATATCTGCAAGAATTGATTGACAAAACGTCCGTTTAATCAGAATCCCTAAAATGCAGGGAGAATTTGGGGAAATTGACAAAGGGATGGGTTTCCTGCCAATCGAATAATCATAATTGATTTTAGCGGGATTTTCTATGACAATTCCAAGATTGATTAATTCAGCTATATGATTGCTGATTGCCATTTTACTTAATCCGGTCTGCAGTGCTAAATCTGTACGGGTAACAGGTGTTTTGCTTGTGGCAATCATGCGGATCAGCATATTTTTAATATCTGGTCTGGAGCTTTTGGAAGATATGGTTTTACGATTCATAAATGCCTCCTGCTGAAAAAGATTTGCGCTGGCCTGCAACTTATTATAAAACACAGCATCTGAAAAGTAAATTTTTTTTATAAATAAAAGAAAAAAGTATACGAATATAAGGTTTTATATTGAAAAAACGGGATATTAATGGTTGATTTTACCAATAAAAAAAGAGAAAAAAATTCAATTAATAAATTTTATATATAAAAAATTACGAATATGTATTGTTCATACGAAATCCCATGAAAATTATTTGTTATTTTTTGTGCATTAAGTGCAAAAAACTGAGATTGAGAATAAAAAATTGAAAACAGAAAATGACACACTTAAAATAAAGATACAGACAGAAGGAATGTATTATAAAACTGGTGGTAGAAGACTATGAAAAAAGAAAAATATATCGGAATTGACATAGGAGGCTCGAAATGCTCCGTAGTGTCCGGGGATCTATCTGCAAATATTTTAAAAAAAGTAAAAATAAATACAACTACATTTGAAGACACGATCTGCAATTTGATGCATATTTTGGAAAAAATGATGACACCAGAGGTACAGTCGATAGGCATCAGCTGCGGGGGACCATTAGACAGTGAAAAGGGGCTTATTCTTTCACCTCCGAATCTGCCGGGGTGGGACAGTATTCCAATTGTGGACATGCTGCAGCAGAAATTTGGGATTCCGGCATATCTTCAAAATGATGCGAATGCCTGTGCAATTGCAGAATGGAAATTTGGTGCAGGACAAGGGTATAAAAATGTGATTTTTCTGACGTTTGGAACAGGAATGGGTGCAGGACTCATTTTAAATGGAAGATTATATTCTGGAATCTGTGACATGGCGGGTGAAATCGGACACGTCAGAATTTATGAGAACGGACATACTGGCTATGGAAAAAATGGAGCGTTTGAGGGCTATTGCAGTGGCAGTGGAATTGCACAATATGGATTGGGAAGTGCAAAAGAGGTGGCGGAAAAAGCACTGGCCGGTGACAGGGAGGCTATCAATGTTTTTTGTAAAGTAGGAGAAGATTTGGGCAAAGGACTGTCGATTCTGATTGATCTGCTGAATCCTGAAATCATTATTATCGGGAGTATTTATGCAAGAGCGACGAGGTTGATAGAACCGTCTATGAGGAGGATGATGGCTCGGGAGGCATTGAGCAGAAATCTGGATGCAGTTCAAATTGTACCGGCACAATTAGGAGAAGCGATAGGGGATATTGCAGCTTTGTGTGTTGCATATCAGGAGTATCAGTAGGAGGAGGAAGCATGAAAACATGTTTAAACGGTACCTGGAAGCTTGGCATATGCGAGGATTTCCGACTGACGGAAAAGAAAAAGATTACGTCATTAAAAGATGTAAAGGATATGCAGATGCAAATCATAGACGCGCAGGTGCCGGGAAATTTTGAAATAGATATGGAAAGAGCAGGATTGCTTCCGGATTTGTTTTATGGGATGAATCCGTTAAAAGCTCAGGAAATGGAGATGCTGCATCTCTTTTACTCGAAAAAATTTCGGTTGGACGTGGAAGACTGTAAAAAGAATTTAAATCTTGTTTTTGAGGGGATTGATACTGTATCGGATATTTATGTAAATGGTTTTTTTGTAGGGCATACGGATAATATGTTTATAGAACATGTTTTACCATTGGAGTATTTGTATGAAGGGGAAAATGAACTGTTTGTACATATATCGCCGGTTGCATTAGAGGCAAGAAGGCATGAGGGGGAAATGTACACACATGCAAAAAAATATGGCTGTGATCGTTTCCTGGTTCGGAAATCGGCTTATATGTGGGGCTGGGATATTTTTCCCCGCATGTTGACGGGCGGCATATGGAAAGACGTTTTTATAGAAGAGAGAAAGGGGACAGAAATTTTACAGGCATATCTGTTTGTGGAGAATTTAAGCCCGGATTATAAAGTGGCTGATCTCAAATGGTTTTATGACGTGAGGCTGCAAAGAGAAGCATATGCAGATCTGGAGATTGAATTGTCCGGGCATTGCAGGGACAGTAATTTTCATGTAAGGCAGCGTTTGTGGAGCAGAACCGGTCATCTGCAGTTTCAGGTAACGGATCCGTATATATGGTGGCCAAGAGGAAAAGGGGATCAGCATCTTTACGAAGTGGAAATGCGTCTCTACCATAAGGGAGAAGTGGTTGATACAAAAACATTTAAGACTGGAATCCGGACAGCACAGCTGGACAGGAGCAGTGTGACAGATGAAAATGGGACCGGAGAATTTTGTTTTTTGGTGAACCATAAAAAGCTTTTTATTCTGGGAACCAACTGGGTTCCGCTTGATTCTTTGCCTTCGAGAGGAAAAAAACGAATTGCAGACGCTTTGGCTCTGGTGGAGGATATTGGCTGTAATATGATCCGTTGCTGGGGCGGAGGATATTATGAATACGATGAATTTTATGAAATATGCGATGAGAAAGGGATTCTTGTATGGCAGGATTTTATGATGGGAGGAGGGCAGTATCCGCAGGGAGACTGGTTTCTTGAAAAAATTTATACAGAGGCTGTCAGTGTAATTAAAAGATTGCGCCAGCATCCGTGTCTGGTTTTGTGGTCCGGGGATAATGAATGCGATGAAATTGCGAAGTTTACCCACTATCCGAATTATAACCCCAATCATAATAAAATTACGCGGCATGTTATCAGGGATGCGCTGCGCAGACACGATTATGTAAGGCCATATCTGCCCAGTTCGCCTTATATTGATGAGG
This sequence comes from uncultured Lachnospiraceae bacterium, assembly GCA_948436005.1. Lineage (GTDB taxonomy): Bacteria > Bacillota > Clostridia > Lachnospirales > Lachnospiraceae > Choladousia. The sequence goes on along the minus strand of CAOJHI010000009.1, from coordinate 11,958 downwards.
AAGCATGCGAAAAGGGAGTCAGGTATCTTACGGAAGATCATTTGTGGGGGCCCCGGGATTATTTTAAAAGCGATTTCTACACAAAGAGTTTGGCTCATTTTGCCAGCGAGACAGGTTATCATGGTTGTCCGGAGCCGGACTCTATCAAACGATTTATCTCAGAAGAGGCGTTATGGCCATATAATGGGAATTCGGAATGGCTGCTTCACGCATCGACGGTTGAGCCGGAGGAGGGGGCGCCTGACTCTTACCGGATTCCGCTAATGGCGAATCAGATTCAGGTGCTGTTCGGTAGTATTCCGGATCATTTATCTGAGTTTTGTATTCAGAGCCAGATTTCTCAGGCTGAGGCATTAAAGTTCTTTATTGAACGGTTTCGTATGGGCAAATGGCGCAGAACCGGTATTATCTGGTGGAATCTGATTGATGGCTGCCCGCAGTTTTCGGATGCGGTGGTGGACTACTATTTTACGAAAAAGCTGGCTTATGGTTATGTAAAACAGTCCCAGCAGCCGGTATGCCTGATGTGTTCAGAGCCAGAGGATGAAAACATTGCCATCATGGGTATCAATGATTCAAATACAAATGTGCAGCTGACTTATCAGATCCGGGATATTTTGTCAGAAAGCCTGATATTGGAAGGGAGCACGGAAATTCCAGGAGACAGCACAGTCACCATTATCAGGTTTTCTTTGCAGCAGATTGATAAAGAAAATGGTGGATTTTTGCTGATCGAATGGCAGATTGCAGAAAAGTGGTTTAAAAATCATTATGTTACATGGAGTGTTCCATATGATTACAGCAAATACGTACAGGGAGCGAAAAAGGCCGGTCTCTTGACGGCCCGGGAGACGTAATGGAGACTTTGTATGAACGGTACCCTGTTTTGTTACAGGAAGAGCATAATATCAGAAAAGCGATCCGGTTGTTGTGTACAACCTTTGAGCACGGAGGAAAGCTGTTGGTATGCGGCAATGGCGGCAGTGCGGCGGATTGCGATCATATTGTTGGAGAGCTGATGAAGGGATTTTTAAAGAAAAGGCCAGTGAATGAGGAGCTGAAAAGTGAGTTTGCCAGATTAGGAGAAGCGTCCATGACAGGCTTTCTGCAGCAGGGCCTTCCGGCTATAGCTTTGACGGGCGGGGGAGCATTGCCGACAGCTTATGCCAATGATATGGATTCAGAATATATTTTTGCGCAGCAGGTTTTGGGACTGGGGAAACCCGGAGATGTATTGCTTGGAATCAGTACCTCCGGAAACGCTGCAAATGTACAGAAGGCTATGACAGCAGCGAAGGCAAGAAAGATGAAGACGATAGGACTTACCGGAATGACGGGCGGGCGGCTGCTGAAAAATGCGGATATCATAATCCAGGTGCCGGAAAAGGAAACTTATAAAATTCAGGAACTGCATCTGCCGGTGTACCATTGGATTTGCTTAAATGTTGAACAGTATTTTTTTGATGAATAGAAAATGCAATCTAATGAAAAAAGCGGGGTCATGGGCCCGTGATCTCTCTTAATTTAATATTCATTTCAAACAAAAGGAGGATACTCGAATGAAAAAAAGGAACAAATTTATGGCCCTGTCATTGGCAGCTACAATGATGATCAGCCTTGCTGCATCACAGGTGACTGCGGAACAGGATTCAGAAGCAGGGAGTCAGCAGTTAAACGTTTTGGATACGGAATCGCCTGTTACATTAGTTATTTATGGACCAGGTGTGTTTGGTGACGTGCCGGAGGAGGGAGCCTTGAGCGCATACACCGGAGAAATGACTATGGGATGGGGAAAAATCGTGGAGCGATGGAATGAACTGCATCCAAATGTGACATTGGATATACAGGGAATCGGATGGACGGACTGGGTTGCGGCTGTTCAGGCAGCTGTTTTGGGCGGCGATGTCGATATCATCGGTCATGGTGGCGCTCTTCCGGTCTTGTGCGAACCGCTGGATGCCTATCTGGAAGCTGATCCGGATATTATGGAGATGCTGTACAGTGTACCTATGTATTATACAGAGGAGATAGAGGGAGGCTCCTTGTCAAAGCCGAGTATTACATCAATTCCGTTTAAATTAGGGCCGGGGGTTATGGTAATCAATACCCGGATATTTGAGGACTATGGTGTTGATCTTCCGGACGCCTCTTATACATGGGAGGATGTTGTTTCGCTGGCATCACAGCTTACAGGAACCGATCCGGTGACTGGAGAACAGACCTATGGTTACATGACAAGGGAGCCTGCAAGTACAAATCTGTCTAAAAGTTATCAGGTAATTGCTTCAGCATATGATGCAAAGGCTATCACTTATGGTACGACAGTGGCGGACAGCACTGTGGATTTTACCTCAGAGGGAACGGCAAAGGTATTTCAGACAATGGCTGACCTTGCAGAGTACTGCAGTCCGGATAATGTGGAAGGTGTGGAAGGCAAAAGGTCATATGGGAACGACAATGCGGCAATGACATGGTCGGAAGGACCATTGAGTGAGCTTTTAAATATAAAAGCAGCAGGACTTGAGGAACAATATATGATACTTCCAATGCCGGCAATTGAAGCAGGAGAGTATACGGGAAAACCGAGCCTGTTCCTTGGCGATAACAACCTTGCTATTTCAAAGATGAGTAAAAATAAAGAGTGGGCATGGGAATTTATCAAATTTCTTGTAACGGATGAAATTGCAGTTGAGTATGCAGTCAGCAACGGAATGGTTTGGAATACGCAGGAAGGGATCGCGGCAATGGAATCTGTCATCGATTCAGAAAGTGCAGAAGTGATAAAATATATTATGGAAAATATCCCGGAAAACTACAGTGGAAGTACAAATCCTTATTATGACAGCATGAATTTTGGCTCCATGTCTTCTTATATAAGTGCACCGCTGTGGGAACTGCTTAAAAACGATATGACAGTAGAACAGGCACAGGAAAACGTACAGCAGTCTGTAGATGATTATTTTGCAACATTACAGTAGGATTCACAGTCATAAGATTTCAGTCCGCAGGCATAAAAGCCAGGTGCTCTGTGCCTGCCGGTACTTGTGGATTTTGTGTCAGGGCTCAAAATTGACCGATGATAGGAAGGCGGAAAAATGGTGAAAATAGGCGGGAAGAAGATAAAAAAGGAATTGGAATGGTATTCTTTTATCATAATTTCACTGGTGGCGATCTTGGTATTAGTTTATTATCCTACGCTTACGACAATTAAATACAGCTTTTATGATACACAGGTGATTGGATTTGGAGAAAACTTTGTAGGATTTAAAAATTATGAGCTGCTTCTGTTTCACTCATCTTTTTTAAAGGCAATCTGGACCACTGTGGTACTTGCAGTCCTGAGTCTTGTGACAATTCCAATTGGCTTTTTGCTGGCAAATATGATCAACAGCCTGGGAAAAGGAAAAATGCAGAGCTTTTTCCGCGTCAGTTTTTATCTTCCTCATATCATAACCGGTGTTAGCGTGATCATGATTCTGCAGGTTGTGCTGAAATCCAACAATGGTCTGCTGAATAATCTGTTATCCCTGATTTTTCAAAGAGAAGTCTCAATTGGCTGGCTTTCTGATACACACTATGCCAAAATTGGAGCTACTCTTGTCTGCCTGTGGTCCAGTTTGGGTTACTCTATTCTGATTAATCTGGCAAGCCTGCAGTCGATACCGCAGGAGCTGTATGATGCGGCCAGCGTAGACGGGGCCGGAACCGTAAAAAAACTGCTGTATATCACAATCCCCAATATGAAAAATTGTTTTGTGTTTCTGTTTATTACAGGGATGATCAGCGGGCTGGCCAGATTTACAGATTTGTTTGTCCTGGGAGGCAACAGTACTGCCGGGATTCCCGGCGGTTCTTTGCAGACCATTATGATGTATATTTATCAATACAGCTTTGAGAAACTGGAATATGGAATTTCGTCTGCCGGAGCAATTGTGCTTTTTGTGCTTACATTTATTTTTACTATGATCAATGTGAAAATGTCCGGATTTTTTAAAGATGAGGATTAGCTGTTTGGAAAGGAGCAAAGGCCATGAGAGGAACAAAGATTCGCAGAGGGATTACAGTTCTGGTTTTATTATGTGTTTTGATTATTGTGCTGACACCGCTTTGGTGGGCTGTTGTGTTGAGCTTTGACAGAACATCCACACTGGCACTGCCGGAATTTTCATTATTGCCTCATGAATTTTCTACATTTAATTATAAGATGGCAGCATCTTTTTTGGATTTGAAACAGTACTTCCTCAACACGATTTTTATTACAGTGGTCAATACGGCAATTTCTGTTTCGACTGCTATAGCATGTGGTTATGCGTTTGCAAAAGGCAGGTTCAGAGGAAAGAAAATTTTATATGGCCTTTTTCTGGCAGTTATGATGTTACCGTTTGAATCACGTATGATACCGTTGTTTTTGCAATATAAGTCGTGGGGAATGCTGGACACTTATCTGCCGTTAATTCTCGGGAATTTCGCTTATGTGTATGGCGTTTTCTTTGCACGGCAGAATATTGCGGGGATACCTGATTCTCTGCGTGAGTCAGCACTTCTGGACGGGGCAGGAGAATGGAAAATATTTTTTTCTATTATTGTTCCATTGTCAAAGCCGGTTATTGCAACACTGTGCATTTTGCAGATCATCAGCAACTGGAATTCTTATTTGTGGCCGCTTATTGTGGTTAAGGATAAATCAAAACAGTTGATTTCAGTAGGCATTTCTTTGTTCAACGCTTCACAGGACAGTATTTATTATGGTCCGAGAATGGCAGTTGCCATTTTGGGAGCAGTGCCACTGATTATTATGTTCCTTATTCTGCAGAAAAATATTGTACAGAGCGTGGCGCTTTCCGGTATCAAGCAGTAAGGATTGGCCAGAAAAAAGGGATACTCTAAAAGGAGAGAGCATGGTATGAATATTTGTTATAATAAAGAAATTCCGGTAAAAAGAGAGTGTGACGTATTTGTTGCAGGAGGAGGGCCGGCGGGAGTGGCCGCTGCGGTAGCTGCCTCCAGAGCCGGGGCAGACGTACTGCTGGTGGAGGAGCAGTCGTGTTTGGGTGGAATGGGAACGTCCGGCCTTGTTCCGGTTTTTATGAGCATCACAGACGGTGAAAATTTTCTGATAGGCGATATTGGAAGAGAAATCATTGAGGGAATGAACGGACAGTCAGAAAGAGTTCATGAATGGGATGGGATTTTGTCCATTTCAACTGAGAACCTGAAACGGGCCTATGATAAAATTGTTGTGGAAAGCGGTGTGGAGCTTCTTCTGACAACGAAAATCATAGACGTAATCTGCCGAAATCAGTTCATAGATTCTGTGGTTTTGTCTGCGAAGAGCGGAATTTATGCAATTAAGGCAAAGGTATATATTGATGGGACCGGGGATGGAGATCTGGCGGTTTGGGCGGGAGCACCTTTTGAAAAGGGAGAAAACGGCCATTTAATGGGAAGCACACTTTGCAGCCTTTGGGCAGGTATTGACTGGAGTTGTGTGGAACGAAACGACAGCCGGATGTTGGATAAAGCCATAGCAGAAGGCTGTTTTTCACAGGCAGACCGCCATCTTCCGGGAATTTATCCGGTTGGATATCATGTTGGAGGTGGAAATCTCGGACATGTTTATTGTGATGGCAGTGATGAGGAGCAGGTTACAAAGGCACTGATCCAGGGCAGAAAACAGCAGAAGGAATATGAGGCATATTATAAGAAATATCTGACAGGGTTTGAAAATATGGAACTGGTATCCACGGCTGCTATGCTTGGAATACGTGAAACGAGAAGGATTACAGGAGAGTATCAGTTAACCTTACAGGATTTTATGGACAGAGCCAATTTTGAAGATGAAATCGGCAGATATTCTTATCCGGTTGATATTCATGCCTCGGACAGCAGTGCAGATGAGTATGAGGTTTATTATGAAAGATACAGGAATCTGAGATACCGGAGCGGGGAGAACTATGGAATTCCTTTTCGGGCGTTGATTCCTCTAAAAGTACAAAATCTGCTGATAGCGGGCCGCTGTATCAGTGCGGACCGTTATGTACAGTCGTCTGTCCGTGTCATGACAGGATGTTATATTACCGGTCAGGCAGCCGGAACGGGTGCAGCTCTTGCGCTCGACAAAGGCGGGAACGTTCGGGATATAGACGTTCGGGCGCTGCAGAAAAAGTTAAAAGAGATGGGATTACACTTACCCAATTTTGCAGAAAAATGCGCTGAAAATAGTGGGGGAATCAGGAGGTAGTATATGGAAATTGACTGGTACGATGCAGGAAAAGCCCCGCTTAGCCTTTATGGATTTGAAAAAGAAGAGAATGGGTTGATCAGTTGCAGGATTCCACAGGAGATTGCCCGGAATATAAGTGATGAGGTTTACGATATGCGTGCATATGGTGCAGGCGGCCGTATTCGCTTTGGTACAGATTCTGGTTCTGTATGGATAAAGGCAGAGTATGGTACGGGCCGTGTTCCTACTATATGCAGTTACTGCTTTTCCTATGGGTTTGATTTATATCTCTGTGACCAGTCCGGAAAGGAAACCTTCTGCCATACGTTCAGAATACCGGAAGATTTTGATGGAAAGACGTTCTCTTCTGTTTATCAGGCAGACAATGGTTCAGCGATTTCCTATTATACTTTAAATTTTCCCTGTTTTGCAGAGGTGACAGATTTCCGTATTGGGATAGAACGTGGCAGCAAACTGACAGCTGGTAAAAGTTATGTGAATGATAAACCAGTCATATTTTATGGCTCTTCTATTACGCACGGAGTTGCGGCAAGCCGTCCTGGAAATACGTATGAGGCATTTCTGTCCCAGAAATATAATGTGAATTACCTGAATTATGGATTTGCAGGCGCGGCAAGAGGAGAGCTTCAAATGGCAGAGTATCTGGCAGGTAAGGCCATGAGCGCTTTTGTGTGTGATTACGACCATAATGCAGAGGACGTCGGGCATTTACAGAAAACGCATTATTCCTTTTATGAAAAGATCAGGGAGCGGCATCCGGATATTTCATATATTATGATTTCCAGGCCGGATTTTTTTAAAGATCCCAAACAGAACAGCGAAAGACGTGCGGTTATTATGGAATCTTATGAGAGAGCACAAAAGTGCGGGGATTCAAATGTGTATTTTATAGATGGGGAAACACTTTTTGAAGGAGAGTTTGCCCAAAGCTGTACTGTGGATGGCTGTCATCCGAATGATCTTGGATTTTTCCGTATGGCTGAAAAGATAGGCGGGCAGTTGACGGCAGCCGGGTTTAAAGGTATGATTAAATAAACAATCCTGGATTGCTGCATTGCAGACAGTGAGGGAAAAGGAGCGATCTATGAATTCAGAAAAAGTATATGCCATGAGTTTTGCCAGAGTTTATCCGCTGCTGGTTGCCAAGGCAGAGCGAAAGGGACGGACTGCCGATGAGGTAAATGAGATTATTTGCTGGCTGACTGGTTATAATGAAGAAGAAATACAAAATGCAATCAAAGAGGCAGTTGCTTACGGAGAATTTTTTCAGAATGCACCTGCATTAAATCCGAACAGAAGGTTGATAAAAGGCGTTATCTGTGGCGTCCGCGTAGAGTTGATCGAAGATCTGCTTATGCAGGAAATCAGATATTTGGACAAAATGGTGGACGAATTGGCAAAGGGAAAGACGATGGATAAAATTTTACGTATTTAAAACCAGGAAATGAATCTGCTAAGACTTGGAGGGAGAAGCTGAGGCTATGGAGAGAAAACGATATGAGTTTCAGGCAGAGATAGAAGCTGTACCGGATAAAGGCGGCGCATATATCCGCTTTCCGTATGATATACGGGAGGAATTTGGGAGAGGGAGAGTAAAGGTAAATGTCACCTTTGATGGTGAACCATACTGTGGAAGTATTGTGAACATGGGTGTGAAAAACGAGGACGGTTCTGTCTGTTATATCATTGGAATCAGGAAAGATATTCGCAATAAAATAAGAAAACAGCCTGGTGACATGGTTTGTGTTACCGTTGAGGCGGTTGAAATGTGACCAGGGAGGAAACATGATGTGGAAATGTCCGAAATGCGGCCGTACGTTTAAACATACAAACCAGGATCATTATTGTGGTGAGGCTCCGGTGACAATTGAAGAATATATCGGGCGTCAGCCAGAAGAGGTGCAGCCATATTTGTGGAAAATAAAGGAAACAGTTCATGCGGCAATTCCCGATGCAATTGAAAAAATAGCATGGAGCATGCCTACTTACTGGAAAGGACACAATCTGATTCAGTTTGCAGCTTTTAAAAAGCACATTGGGGTGTATCCGGGGCCGGAGGCTGTAGAAAAGTTTGCAGATAGGCTCATGGAATATAAAACAAGCAAAGGAGCCATCCAGTTTCCTTATGAAAAGCCAATGCCTCTGGAATTAATTGCAGAGATTGCAAAATGGTGTGAAACAGGGGATTGAGTGACAGCTTGGACGGAATGTTATTTGAGAAAAAATAAAGAAACCATAGAGAAGGAACTGTTCCCCGGTCTTGGTGATAAGACCGGGGAATTTTTGTGATTTTTGTTACAGACGGGGATTTAGCCGGAAACTTAAAATAAATTTATAGAAAAGATACAGCAATGATTTCTGAAAGGATCAGAAAAGGGGAGTGCCATGAGAAAACAGAAGGAAAAAACGTTGTATGCCAGGATCACCAAGCCGGTGCAGATGCTCTGGGTAGGGGCAATTGTGCTGATGATGATTCTTATGGAGGTTTTTATTCATGGTGCGTTTCAGCCAACGATTCAGGAACTCAGCCTGGATATGCTGGAGTCAAAGGCAAACAGTATTTCGGTATTTCTGGACGCGCAGATGAGCCAGCTGATCAAATTCGGAGAAATGCTTGATACGTGGGACGGAAGGGAAGCCTGTATCCGTGAGCTGCGGGCGGCGAATCAGGTGAAGGAGGAGTTTGGGATAATAGGGCTTGTGGCCAGAAATGGAACGTGTTTTTCGACAGGCAGCGATTCGTTTTCCATAGCCGGAGAGAGCTATTATCAGCAGGCGGTCCGAAAGGGCCTTACACGCGTGCTTTCTGCGCCGATGCAGATGAAGAATACGGACGGAACTTACATTGTTATGCTGGCAGCGCTCCGCAATGATACGGAGGACATGGAATACATTCTGGGCGCAGTTTCCGTTACAGCAGTCAGACAGATGATGGAACAGTCAAATACGTTTGATTTCTGTACAAAGATTGTGCGCGATGAAGACGGATATGCGGCAGTGCAGGTCGGAAAATCTGTAAAAGACGAGGAAAAGGTTCAGGAGTACAGTAAGCCCGTAAAAAAATGGCCGGGATGGAGCCTTGTGCTGGAAATCCCTTCCTCTTTTTTCTTCCGCGAAATGAATATACTGACAGGAGCCGTCGTGTGCGTGGCAGTCTGTATTCTGGTGGTTGTGATCTTTTTGCTGAAACGGATTACCAACCGGGCTGTGGTACCGCTGAAGCGTCTTACCGAAGCTATGGAGGACCGGAATCTGCGTCAGCTTGAGCAGTATAAAGGAAGCGCGAACACGCTGGAAATTAAACAGCTGGCGGAAAGCTTTAACAGGATGGTAGCGAACACAGAACAGCTGATGCAAAAGCTGGAGCAGGAGGAGCTGAAAAAGAAAGATGCAGAATATGAAGCTCTAATTCAGCAGATCAAACCGCATTTTCTTTATAATACTTTAGAGACGATACAGTCCATGTGCCTGGACTATGAGGATGACAGAGTGGAAAATGCCATAGGGCTGGTAGCAGACTTTTTCCGGAGCAGTCTGAATCACGGCCGCTTTTGGGTACCATTGCAGGCAGAGCTGCATCAGGTGGAGGATTATCTGAAAATTCAGATGCTGCGGTATGAGGAACAGTTTGACTATGAAATTGTAAATATGGCCGGGGATACGGTTCCGTTTATGCGTTTTACCCTTCAGCCAATTGTCGAAAATGCCATTTATCATGGGGTCAAGCACAGCAGCAGGAAAGAGCGGATACGTATTTTTTGTACCACAGAAGGAGAATATCTCAAAATCAGGGTGGAAAATACGTGCGAGGCGTATGACAGGAAAAAGATAGAGCAGCTCAATGAATTGTTTTCGTCAGATGTCGATGCGTCGAAGTATCCCGGATATGGGCTCTATAATGTGAATTGCAGACTAAAGCTTCATTTTGGAAAAACAGGGTGTCTGCAGATCTGCGGTACTGAAGACGGTGTATGTGTGACTGTGCGGCATCCGATTTTACAGGAAGGGGAAATATAATGCCTTACAGAGGAGAAAGGGAAAAAGGCCGAAGGGGGATGCAGCATGAATATATTGATTGTAGACGATGAAAAACTGGTACGGGAAGGAATTGAGAAACGGATACGGAAATATGGTTATCCGGTAAAACATATTTTCCAGGCAGCTTATGCCAGGCAGGCCATGGAGATTCTGGACCAGAATCCGGTAGATCTTGTATTTGTTGACATCAATATGCCTTTTATGAATGGGCTGGATTTTGTGGAAAAGTATCAGGACAGTGGTATTCTTTTTGTGATTGTCAGCGGCTATGATAATTTTTCCTATGCGCAGCGTGCGATTTGCCTGAATGTATTCCGTTACATATTAAAACCAATACAGCAGAAGGAATTTCAGGAGGTGATGGATGAGGTTCTGAAACAGCTGCAGCACACACAGGAGCGTCAGGAGTACGGTTCACTGGCTGGTGAGATCATGTCATGTATCAGAGAGAATCTGGCGGATGCAGGATTTTCACTGGGAAGCTGTGCAGCAATTTTGGAGATATCGGAGAGCAGTATCAGCAAAACTCTGAAGAAAAACGTAGGAACTGGTTTCACGGATTTGCTGAACAGGCAGAGGATTGAGTATGCAGCGCGCCTGATGGAACAGAGCAACGGAAAAATACGCAGTTCATCCGTGGCAGAGCAGTGCGGGTTTGTGTCGCAGCAGTATTTCAGCGTGGTATTTAAAAAAATCATGGGAATGACGCCGAGTCAGTATAAGGAAAAAATATCGGAGAAATAGTTATATGGGATTCCGGAATTTTAAACAAAAATACGTTCATTTGAAAACCTTTTTCTTTAAATTTGAACTAAAATAGAGTCATGAAAGAGCTCTTAACATTAAGAAACCGCTTTTGAAGACCTAATCGGGTATGAAAACTTATGAAGGAGGAAACAGAATGAAACGGAAACAGGTAATGAGTATTTTTATGGCAGCAGCACTTTGCATGGGTATGCCGCAGCCGGCATTTGCACAGGAAACGTCAGGAGATAGTATTACGTTTTCAGAGGAAGAAATTCTCAACAAAATGAAAGGCGGCTGGGTCGGCGAAATGGCAGGCGTGACGTGGGCAGCCCCGACAGAGTTTTATGATTTCGGTAAGTTTTTTGAGATTGATCCGAATATGACGATTATTCCGGATGACCTGGTACCGGAATGGACACCTGAGACGATTAATGATGCCTTTAATCAGGATGACCTGTACGTGGATGTAACGTTTCTGGATTGCCTGAAAGAGAACGGAACACAGACAGACTGGAGTGTGTACGGAAAGTATTTCGGAGAATCTCAGTACCGTCTGTGGCATGCGAATCGGTGGGGACGTGACAACGTGCGAGCAGGAATCGACGCACCGTGGTCAGGCCACTATTCAAACACACTGCACGCCGATGATATTGACTGGCAGATAGAGTGCGATGCTATCGGAATGGCATGCCTGGCTATGCCGGAGGCAGCGAAGGATCTGGCATGGAAGATTGGCCATGTCATGAATTATGGCGACGGTGTATACGGAGGCGTTTACGTTTCCACCATGTATGCAAAGGCATTTACAGCGACGAGCGTGGAAGAGATTATTCAGGCAGGCATGAATGCAATTCCGCAGGACAGCCAGTTCTGGCAGGCGCAGAATGCGGTGCTTGAATGCAAGGAAAACGGTATGACCTGGGAAGAGG
>CAOJHI010000008.1 GCA_948436005.1 uncultured Lachnospiraceae bacterium | reverse complement strand
TCCGGTCCGGTTCAGCATTGTGGTTCCAATTTACCGGACGCCGGAGCGCTTTCTGCGGGAGATGATCGAATCTGTCTGTGCGCAGACGTATGGAAACTGGGAACTGTGCCTTGTGGATGCAAGCCCACAGACCAGTGGAGATGACAGGAAAAGAAAAGACAGCACATCAGCCGGCGGGCAGGAAAAAACGGCAGAGGACCAGGGAGAAACGGAACTGACCCGTATTGTACGGGAATATCAGGAGAAGGATGCGCGCATCCGCTACCGCATTCTGAAAGAGAATTTTGGGATTTCCGGGAATACAAACGAGGCGATTAAAATGGCGGAGGGCGATTTTATCGGCCTTCTGGATCACGATGATCTGCTGGAACCGGATGCTCTGTATGAGATCATGGCAAAGATTGCCGAAGATGAGTGTACGGACATTGTCTATACAGATGAAGATAAGGTAAACAAAAAGGCGACGAAGCATCTGATTCCGAACATGAAGCCGGATTTTAACCCGGATTTGCTTCGCTCCAATAATTATATCTGCCACTTTTTTGTGGTTCGGAGAAGCATTGCGGAAAAGGTGGGCGGTTTTCGTCCGGAATTTGACGGGGCGCAGGATTATGACTTCATTTTCCGGTGTACCGAAGAGGCGCGGCGCATTGCGCATGTCCACCGCGTGCTGTACCACTGGCGCACGCACAGCGCTTCTACCTCCGACAATCCGGACAGCAAGCTATATGCGTTTGACGCGGGAAAAAGAGCAGTAGAAGCCCATCTGGCACGGAAAGGTGTGGAGGCTTCTGTGGAAGAGACGGACGATCTGGGGTATTACCGTGTGCGGTATGCGCTCAAAGGAACTCCGATGGTGTCTGTGATTATTCCGAACCGGGATGAGCAGGAATCCCTTCAGAAGTGCCTGGAATCGGTGTGGGAAAAGACGGAATATGAGAATTATGAGATTCTGATTGTTGAGAACAACAGCACAAAACAGGAAACTTTTTCCTATTATAAAGAAATTGACGGCAAAAACCATGTTCGTGTGTTATACTGGGACAAAGCATTCAATTATTCAGCCATCAACAACTTTGCTGCGCGCGAGGCAAGGGGGGAATATCTGCTTTTGCTGAACAATGACACAGAGGTCATCACAAAGGGCTGGATGAAGGAGATGCTTTCCAACTGCATGCGGGATGAAGTGGCAATGGTGGGGGCAAAGCTTTACTTCCCGGATAACACGATTCAGCATGCAGGCGTTATTATCGGTCTCGGCGGACTGGCCGACCACGCATTTGTCAACATGTCACGAAAACGGGCCGGGTACATGCACCGGGCATCGGTACAGATGAATTTGAGCGGCGTCACGGCAGCGTGCGCCATGGTAAAGCGCAGTGTGTATGAGGAAATGGGCGGACTGGAAGAGAAGCTGAGCGTAGCTTTTAATGACGTGGATCTTTGTCTGAAGATTGTCACCTCCGGTTATAGGATTGTGTATGATCCGTTTGTGGAACTGTACCACTACGAATCGCGTTCGCGCGGCGTAGACGATGAAAAGAAGGAACGCCATAAAAAAGAAGTGCAATATGCACAGGAAAAATGGAAAGACTTCCTAAAAGCAGGAGATCCGTGCTATAATAAAAATCTGACTTTAAGCAAGCACAACTTTTCACTGCGCATATAGGGCAGGAGCGAGGCTTGCAAAATGCAGACAGGAGAAAATACGATGCAGGAAGTTACTGTAGTAATACCGAATCTAAATGGCGCAGTATATCTGCGTCCATGCCTGGAAAGCCTGCGCAGGCAGAGCATTGGCCCGCTGCCGGTGATTGTGGTGGACAATGGTTCTGAGGATGAGAGCGCTTCGATTATCCGGGATGAATATCCGGAGGTGACGCTTCAGGTCCTTGAGAAAAATTATGGCTTTTGCAGGGCAGTGAATATCGGGATTCAGATGACAAAGACGCCGTATGTGATCCTTCTGAATAATGATACGGTCTGTGAGCCGACCTTTGTGGAGGCGCTCACAGAAGCAATCAAAAAGTATCCGGACAGCTTCTCCTGCGCTTCCAAAATGGTACAGATGCAGGACCCCGGCCGGATGGACAATGGCGGCGATTACTACTGTGCCCTTGGCTGGGCATTTGCGTGGGGGAAAAACAGACCCGCTGCGGATTACTGCCGCGGACGGAAGATTTTCTCTGCGTGTGCGGGGGCTGCGATTTACCGCAGGGCTGTTTTCGATGAGATTGGTCTTTTTGACGAAGTACATTTCGCATACCTGGAAGATGTGGATGTCGCCTACCGGGCAAGAATTGCAGGGTACCGGAACTATTACATACCAGAGGCAGTGGTCCGCCATGTGGGGAGCGCGACCAGCGGCTCTGTGTATAATGAATTTAAAACAAAATATTCTTCCAGGAACAGCGTTTATCTTATTTATAAAAATATGCCGTGGCTGCAGATTGTATTGAATCTGCCGTTTCTTCTGGCAGGTTTTACAATTAAAATGATTTTCTTTTTGAAAAAGGGCTATGGCAGGGAGTACATCACAGGGTTGTGGAAGGGAATTCGGCTGTGTGACAGAAGCAAAAAGGTAAAGTTCCAAAAGAAAAATCTTGGACATTATCTGAGAATACAGTGTGAGCTCTGGGGCAATCTGATCAGATTAGGCAGAAGATAGGCAGCAGGGCAAGAGGGGAAATGTTTTGATTAAGGATAACCAGAAATATTTTAACCGGCTTCAGGTAATTCTGGACGGGATGGTCATCGTTGTGTCGTATCTGATTGCATGGTACGTCATGATGGCAAGGGTAAATGAAAGAGAAGTAGGCGTTCTGCCGCCGGAATTTTATATGATGGCGCTTGTGTTTGTGACGCCGTTTTTCCTGTTGCTGTACTATGCGTGCAGCCTGTATACGCCAAAGCGCGTACAGGGCCGTAGGCTTGAGGGCAGCAACATTGTCAAAGCGAACGTACTTGGGGGACTGACCTTCATGGCAATGCTGTACCTGCTCCGTCAAGGAGACGTCTCGAGACGCCTTGTCGCTTTATTTCTCATCCTGAATGTGACTTTGACGTTCCTGGAACGAAATGCCGTGCGCATGGTGCTGATGAATGTCAGGAGAATCGGACTGAATCTGAAGCATGTGATTCTGGTGGGCTACAGCCGTGCAGCGGAGGAGTACATTGACCGTATTGTGCAGAATCCGCAGTGGGGTTACAAGGTTATGGGAATCCTCGATGACAATGTGCCGCCGGGCACGGTTTACCGTGGCATTGAGGTGCTGAGCTTTACCGACAGCCTGGGAAGTATACTGGAAGGCAACCATCCGGATGAGATCGCGATTACACTGGGCCTGAACGAATATGACAAGCTGGAACGTATTGTCGCAATGTGTGAAAAGTCGGGTGTGCATACGAAATTTATTCCGGATTACAGCAAGATCATACCGACCAAGCCGTATACGGAGGACCTTCTGGGGCTTCCGGTGGTAAACATCCGTCATGTGCCGCTGTCCAATACGTTTCATATGATGGTAAAGCGGGTCATGGATATTGTGGGGGCGCTTTGTTGTATTGTACTGTTTTCTCCACTCATGATTCTGACTGCAATTCTGATCAAAGCGACTTCCAGGGGACCGCTGATTTTTAAACAGGAGCGGGTAGGGCTGAACAACCGGCCGTTTCAGATGTATAAGTTCCGCTCCATGGAAGTACAGACAAAAAAAGAAGAGAGCAGGGGCTGGACTGTGAAGAACGATCCCAGAGTGACCAGGATCGGGAAAATTATCCGCAAGACAAGCATTGACGAGATGCCGCAGTTCTTTAATGTACTGAAAGGGGATATGAGCCTCGTGGGGCCGAGGCCTGAGCGGCCTCAGTTTGTGGAAAAGTTCCGTGAGGAAATTCCGCGTTATATGGTAAAGCATCAGGTAAGGCCGGGAATGACAGGCTGGGCCCAGGTGAATGGGTACCGGGGCAATACTTCAATCAAGAAGAGAATTGATTATGATCTGTATTATATTGAAAACTGGACAGTCGGGCTGGATATCAAAATCCTGTTCCTGACAGTGTTTAAAGGGTTTGTAAACAAGAATGCGTATTGAAGCATTCCGCAGGACTGAAACTATGGAAAGAAGGGGAATTCATGAAGAAAAGAAAGGACAGGCAGGGAAATTATAACGATCCGAACAGCTATTACGGGCAGGACGGGTATCCGAACCCGAATGGCTACTATGGGGAACAGGGCGATTATAACGGGCTAAACGGACATTACGGGCAGCGAGGCAGTAAGAAGGCAAAAGGCTATTATGGGCAGCCGGGAGGCAAGGATGCCAATGGTTATTATGGGCAGCCAGGCTACCAGGACCCGAACGGTTACTATGAGCAGGGCTATCAGGACCCGAATGGTTATTATGGACCACAGGGTTACGGAGGCCCGGGCGGTTATTATGACCCGGATGGGAATGCAGGAAACAGAAAAAAGAAGAAAAAACACAGAAAACTGATATTTGTGATCGAGGTGATTGTACTTCTGGTGTTAGCGCTTGGACTTTTTGTAGTGGCACAGCTTGGACGTATGGACCGTGTGAATCTGAAAGATATTCTGATTAATACGGGAATCGGCAAATCCGGGTACCGGAATATTGCGCTGTTTGGCGTGGATTCCAGGGAAGGGCAGCTGGAGAGCGGGACAAACAGCGATACGATTATGGTGGCGAGTATCAATGAACGCACCGGAGATGTGAAGCTTGTCTCTGTTTACCGCGATACGTATCTGGATAACACAAACGGAGAATACCGCAAGGCCACCGAGTGTTTTGCCGGCGGCGGTGCGGAGCGCGCAGTAAACATGCTGAACAAAAATCTGGATTTGGATATTTCTGATTTTGTGACAGTTGATTTCAATGCAATCATTGAGGCAGTTGATCTTCTCGGCGGAATCGAGCTCGATATCACGGAAGAAGAGCGCGGCTGGCTGAACGGTTATCTGGTGGAGACCTCACAGGTTGCAGGAATTACGGAATATGAAGAGATTCAGTCAGCGGGCTATCAGAGAGTAAACGGCCTTCAGGCCATGGCTTACTGCCGTATTCGGTATACGGAAGGATGGGATTACAAACGGACCGAGCGTCAGAGGACAGTACTCGGAAAGATTTTTGAAGCCGCACAGGCAAAAGGCGTGACAGGCCTGCTTCCGCTAGTGAATACGATGCTGGACTATATTTCGACAAGTCTGAGCAATACGGAGCTGATTACACTGGCCACCGGCATTGCAAAATATAATATTGCAGACTCGACGGGATTTCCATTTAACCAGACAACCGCGGATATTGCAGCAGGCGACTGTGTAATTCCGGTCAATCTGGCAGCGAATGTCACAGAGCTTCATGCATGGCTGTTCGGGGAGGAAAATTATACGCCGTCTCAGACAGTGCAGGAGATCAGCAATAAGATTATTTCAGATACTGGAATTCAGTGATGGAAAGCTTCCTTAGAATGAAATGATTCATGGATAGAAGGATGGAGGGGAGAATGGCTGAGATTGACGTGGTGATTCCGGTCTATCGGCCGGGGGATGGGCTTCGGAGGCTGTTGGAGCGGCTGGAGAGCCAGACTGTAAGGCCGTCCATAATTCTGCTGGTGAATACGGAGCGGCAGTTCTTTGATGAGGGCTATGTCGCAGGATTTTCAAATATCGAAGTAATTCATATTCGGAAGAGTGAGTTCGACCATGGAGGAACGCGCCATATGGCGGCGCAGCGGCTTAAAGGTGAATTTATTCTGTTTATGACACAGGATGCGCAGCCAGAGAATGACAGGCTGATTGAGGAGCTGTATGGCGCATTTGCATCTGATGCTGTGTGTGCGGCGTATGCGCGCCAGCTTCCTGCGCAGGACTGTGGTGTGATTGAGCGCTATATCCGCGGATTTAATTATGGAGAGGAAAGCCGGCTTCAGACGGCGGATGACTTGCCGGAGCTTGGTATTAAGACATTTTTCTGTTCGGATGTGTGCGCGATGTACAGGAGAAGTGCATATGAGGAATTGGGCGGCTTTGTACAGCATACGATTTTTAATGAGGATATGATTTTTGCAGCGAAGCTGATTCAAAACGGAAGAGCGGTTGCATACTGTGCACAGGCCAGGGTGATTCATTCGCATAACTACAGCGGGCTGCAGCAGCTTCGGCGGAATTTTGACCTTGGCGTGTCACAGGCAGAGCATCCGGAGATTTTTGCGTGTGTCCGGTCAGAGAGTGAGGGGATTCGTATGGTGAAGCAGACAGCCGTTTATCTGATCAGGAATAAAAAGCCGTTTCTTCTTCCGAAGCTGATCTGGCAGAGCGGTTGCAAGCTGCTTGGATATCGGCTGGGGAAAAATTTCAGAAAGCTTCCGGCATGGCTGATCAGGCGGTGCACGATGAACAGGGACTATTGGAGGTAAACAGTATGTGCGGAATAGTTGGATATATAGGAAAAGAGCAGGCGGCTCCGATTTTGCTGGATGGCCTTGATAAACTGGAATACCGTGGATATGATTCTGCGGGGATTGCGGTGTTTGACGGGGAAACGATTCAGCTTGCAAAGGCGAGAGGACGGCTGAAGGTACTGCGTGAAATGACGCACGGCGGTGAGATGCTTCCAGGAACATGCGGCATCGGGCATACACGTTGGGCGACGCATGGAATTCCATCCGATACAAATGCACACCCGCATTTTAATGGAACAGAGTCGATTGCGGTTGTGCATAATGGTATTATTGAGAATTATCTTAAGATTAAAAAGCAGCTTCAGGAAAAGGGATATGAGTTTGTCTCAGAGACCGATACAGAGGTTGTGGCGCATCTGCTGGATTACTATTATAAAGGAAATCCGCTTGAAGCGATTACGCGCATGATGCACCGTGTTGAGGGGTCTTATGCGCTTGGTATTATGTTTAAGGAGCATCCCGGGAAGCTGTATGCAGTCCGCAAGGACAGCCCGCTGATAGTAGGAAGGGCGCAGGGGGGAAGCCTGATTGCTTCTGATGTTCCGGCAGTCCTCAAATATACGAGGAATGTGTATTTTATTCAGAATGAAGAGATTGTCTGCCTTGAGGAAGATCGGCTGAATTTCTTTAATGTGGACAGTGATCCGATTGAAAAAGAGCCTGTAACGATTCAGTGGGATGTTTCCGCAGCAGAAAAGGCAGGCTACGAGCATTTTATGCTCAAGGAAATTTATGAGCAGCCAAAAGCTGTTCTGGATACCTTAAATCCGAGAATCAGGGACGGAAAGATTGAAATCGAAGAGCTCGGCATGACTGATGAGGAGATTCGTTCCATCCGCAAGATTTTTATCGTGGCGTGCGGCTCTGCATACCACACAGGAGTCACGGCAAAGTATGTGTTTGAAGGTCTGGCGCGGATTCCGGTTGAGGTGGACCTGGCTTCTGAGTTCCGCTATCGCAATCCGATTCTGGATGAAGAAACAATGCTGATTGTGGTCAGCCAGTCCGGAGAGACGGCTGATACGCTGGCAGCGCTGCGGGAGGCGAAAATGCGCGGGGTGCGCACACTTGGCATTGTAAATGTAGTGGGCAGCTCAATCGCAAGAGAGGCCGATAATGTCATGTATACATGGGCAGGACCGGAGATTGCGGTAGCGACGACAAAGGCTTACAGTACGCAGCTGATTGCGGAATATCTGCTTGCAATGAAATTTGCACAGGTGAGGGGAACTGTTTCACAGGAAGAAATAGACGAAATGATCTGCGACCTCAAGGAGCTTCCGGTGCATATCAGTATGCTGCTTGACCATAAAGAGAAGCTTCAGCGGTTCGCCAATCGTTATGTGGCTGCAAAAGATATTTTCTTTATCGGCAGAGGCATTGACTATGCAATTTCCCTGGAAGGCTCCTTAAAACTGAAGGAGATTTCTTATATCCATTCAGAGGCATATGCGGCAGGGGAACTGAAACATGGAACGATTTCTCTGATTGAAGAGGGAACGCTTGTGGCAGCGGTGCTGACACAGGAGGATCTGTATAAAAAAATGCTGAGCAATGTGGTTGAGGTAAAAACGAGAGGCGCATTCCTGCTCGCAGTAACGAATGCCGGCAACACAGAGGTGGAGAAAGCGGCAGATTATGTAATCTATATTCCGAAGACGAACAAATATTTCACAAATTCTCTTGCAGTGATTCCGCTGCAGCTGTTTGGCTATTATGTGGCGCTTGGCAAGGGCTGTGATGTGGATAAACCGAGAAACCTTGCAAAATCAGTAACGGTGGAGTAAATTATGGCAAAAAATCAGGATGAAATAAAAGAAGAGTACCCCAAAATCTGTTTTCTTTGCAAAAGGCCGGAGAGCAAAGCCGGAAAGATGGTGGAGATGGGCGGCAATATCTGCATCTGCCGTGAGTGTATGCAGCACGCGGTAGATTCGATGCAGGCCTCCGGGCTTTCCTATAACGGGATTATGAACCTTGGGGATGAAGGAAGTACAGAGCCGCCGGAGACCACGGAGAATACAGAAGAAAAAGAGAAAAAGGGATCTAAAATCCCAAGTATCAGTATGATTAATCTTTCCGATCTGTTCGGGGGCATGGGCATGGGGCTTCCGCGCCAGCAGGTGAAAAAGAAAAAGGCAAAAGAAAAGCAGGAAGAAAAAGTTTTTGATATCAAGGCGATTCCGGCACCGCATAAGATCAAGGCGAGCCTGGATGAGTATGTAGTCGGGCAGGAATATGCAAAAAAAGTAATTTCTGTGGCTGTGTACAATCACTATAAGCGGATTGGAACCGGAGCGCTGGATGATATTGAAATAGAAAAATCCAACATGCTGATGCTGGGACCGACGGGCTGCGGAAAGACGTATCTCGTCAAAACGCTGGCAAGGCTGCTGGATGTGCCGCTTGCGATTGCAGACGCTACTTCGCTGACAGAGGCAGGATACATAGGTGACGATATCGAGAGTGTAATCTCAAGGCTGCTTGCGGCTGCTGACAATGATGTGGACCGCGCAGAACAGGGTATTGTGTTCATCGATGAGATTGACAAAATCGCGAAGAAGAAAAATGCACATCAGAGGGATGTAAGCGGTGAAGCAGTGCAGCAGGGGATGCTGAAGCTTCTTGAGGGAAGTGAGGTGGAGGTCCCGGTGGGCGCTGCGAGCAAAAATGCAATGGTGCCGATGACGACTGTGAATACAAAGAATATTCTTTTTATTTGCGGCGGGGCATTTCCGGGACTTGAGGAGATCATCCGGGAACGTCTGAACCGCCAGGCAGCGATCGGATTTCTGGGCGACTTGCGGGATAAATACGACGCAGATCCGGATATACTTGAAAAGGTAACAGTTGAGGATCTGCGCAGTTTTGGTATGATACCGGAATTTATCGGCAGGCTCCCGATCATTTTTTCATTAAGTGCTCTCACAAGGGATATGCTGGTGCGGATTCTGAAGGAGCCGCGCAATGCGATTATCAAGCAGTATCAAAAGCTGCTGGCACTGGATGAGGTGGAGCTGACGATGGACGACGGCGCGCTGGAAGCAATCGCGGAAAAAGCGCTGGAGAAGAAAACCGGGGCGCGTGCGCTGCGGGCGATCATTGAAGAATTTATGCTGGATATTATGTATGAGATACCAAAAGATGAAAATATAGGAAGCGTAACCATTACGCGGGAATATATCGAGCATACCGGAGGTCCCGTAATCTCTTTGCGGAATGTACCGCCGCAGATTTCGTGCAGCTGACAAAAATTGACACCGGCTGCGTGGTTGACAGCGTTTGACAAAAATGGTATGTTAGAATCTACGAAAGTTATGAGGAGAGAGCGCTGATGAATGAAGTACAGGAGCAGTTTTTAAAGACACTGGAAAACCTGAAAGCGTTGGCGAAGACCAAGAAAAATACGCTGGAATATGATGAAATTCTGAATGCTTTTACCGGAATTGAACTGACAGAAGACAAAATGGATATGATTCTGGATTATCTGGAGAAGAATCATGTGGATATTCTTCAGGGCAAATCTCCGGATGATGTGACGGATGATCTTCTCCTGGAGTCCGAGGAAGATATTTTGTTATCGGACAATGAGGAGATTGAGCTGATTAATGATGTGGATGTATTGGAAGGGGTCAGTACAGAAGACCCGGTCCGCATGTATTTAAAAGAGATCGGCAATGTTCCATTGCTTTCCGGTGATGAAGAGGTAGAGCTGGCAAAGCGTGTGGAGCAGGGCGATGAAGAGGCGAAAAAGGCTCTGACTGAAGCAAACCTGCGTCTTGTAGTCAGCATTGCGAAAAAATATGTCGGAAGAGGCATGCCGTTCCTGGATCTGATCCAGGAGGGCAACATGGGCCTGATGAAGGCTGTGGACAAGTTTGATTATACAAAGGGATACAAGTTCAGTACGTATGCGACCTGGTGGATCCGTCAGGCGATCACGCGCGGGATAGCAGACACGGGCAGAACCATCCGCGTTCCGGTACATATGGTGGAGACAATCAACAAGACGCTTCGTATGACGCGTACTTTGCTCCAGGAATTTGGCCGGGAACCAACTCCGGAGGAGGTGGCGGAGCGGCTGAATGTTCCGGTAAGCCGTGTGCGTGAAGTGCTGAAGATTTCGAGAGATCCGGTATCACTTGATACACCGATCGGTGAGGAAGATGATTCACATCTCGGAGATTTTATTGAGGACGATACAGCGCTTTCGCCGGCAGATTCGGCGGCATTTTCGATGCTGCGTGAGGAGCTGAGTACTGCGCTGGAATCACTGACTGACCGGGAGCGGCAGGTAGTACGGCTGCGGTTTGGACTTGAGGACGGCCGTGCGCGGACTCTGGAAGAGGTTGGCAAAGAATTTAACGTTACACGTGAGCGTATCCGGCAGATTGAAGCAAAAGCGCTGCGTAAGCTGCGTCATCCGTCAAGGAGCAAGCGGCTGAAAGACTTTTTGACCTAAATACAGACAGCAAAGACATGCGAAAGGAGGACCGGACGCATGTCTTAGCTGTTTTTGTGGTATTCGGAATTTAAGGGAATGATACCGTTTTATTTTTGTGTGCAGATGGAAAATTTTGGAAATGGACTGTTTGCATGGTAAGCATGATAAGATTGAGATTGAAAGGAGACGGAAATATGGATATTGAATTATTGAGAAAAGATATGGTGGCAGCAATGAAAGCGAAGGATAAACCGAGAAAAGAGGCAATTTCTTCTCTGATTTCAGCAGTGAAAAAGGCTGCAATCGACGAGGGCTGCCGTGACGATATTCCGGAGGAGCTGACAGACCGTGTCATTTTAAAAGAGATGAAAACCGTGAAAGAGCAGATTGACACCTGCCCGGCATCCAGAGAGGATCTGAAAGCAGAGTATCAGTTCCGCTATGATGTGATTTCAGAGTATGCGCCAAAGCTGCTCAGTGCGCAGGAGGTAAAGCAGATACTTGAGGAGAAGTTCGCAGAAGTGCTGGCCACGAAAAATAAAGGCCAGATCATGAAAGCTGTGATGGGCGAACTGAAGGGGAAGGCAGACGGCAAGGTGATTAACCAGGTAGTGGGAGAACTCTGCAGTTAGGCAGATCTGCCGTTTCAGGCATGATTCGGCTGAGGGGCGTTGTGCCCCCTGACCGGAGGATGGTACAGGGAGGAAATAAGACAGTGATAGCGAAAAAAATGAAACCGTATCTGGAGAATAACTCGGCAATCCGTGCAATGTTTGAAACAGGAAAGCAGATGGCAGTAGAATTTGGGGCAGATAAGGTGTATGATTTCAGCCTGGGCAATCCGAATGTTCCGGCTCCGGGACAGCTGAAGGAAGCGATTCTTGAGATACTTGAGGAAGAAGATCCGGTATTTGTGCATGGATACATGAGCAATGCCGGATTTGAGCATGTGCGCAAAGCGATCGCAGATAATTTAAACAAACGTTTCGGGACTGCTTTTTCGGAAAAGAACCTGATTATGACAGTGGGGGCTGGCAGTGGATTGAACGTCTGCCTGAAAACGCTGCTTGATCCGGGCGACGAGGTGATTGTATTTGCACCGTATTTTCTGGAATATGGCGCCTATATCCGTAATTATGACGGCGTTCTGGTACAGGTGGCTCCGGATACTGAGTCATTTGGGCTGAATCTCGCGGATTTTGCAGAAAAACTGAGTGCCAGGACGAAAGCAGTTATTATCAACAACCCGCACAATCCTACGGGAGTTGTATATTCCCAAGAGGATATCCGCGGCCTTGCCGGGATTTTGGAGGAAAAGCAAAAGGAGTATGGCCATGCGATCTATGTGATTTCGGATGAACCGTACCGTGAGCTCGTTTTTGACGGAACAGAGGTTCCTTTTGTGACAAAGTTTTACGATAATACCATGGTGGTGTATTCTTACAGCAAATCTCTTTCTCTTCCGGGAGAGCGGATAGGCTATGTGATCATACCGGATGAGGTGGAGGACAGTGAGAATACAATCACGGCAGCGACGATCGCCAACCGCATCAGCGGATGTGTCAATGCGCCGTCTTTAATTCAGCTTGCAGTGGCCAAATGCGTGGACGCAGAGGCTGATCTTGGATTTTATGACCGGAACCGGAAGTGTTTATACGAAGGGCTGACGCGCCTTGGATTTACCTGTGTAAAACCGGAGGGCGCTTTCTATCTCTGGGTAAAGTCTCCGGTGGCCGATGAAAAACAGTTTGTGGAAGCAGGGAAAAAATACCATATCCTGATGGTGCCTGGTTCTTCCTTTGCCTGTCCGGGATATGTGCGCCTTGCTTACTGCGTTTCTTATGAGACAATCCAGAATGCTTTGCCGGAATTTGCGAAGCTGGCCAGGGACTTTGGACTGGGCTGAGATACCGAAATACATTCACAGGAGATAGTACATAATATGAAGATAATTATTGTGGGGCTAGGCAAAGTCGGAACGTCACTGGCGATTGAGCTGAGTGGAGAAGACAATGATATTACGGTCATAGATGACGAGGAAAGTGTGGTGGAGGACCTTTCCAGCCAGTGTGATGTGATGGGGGTTGTTGGCAATGGGGCAAGCTGGTCAACACAGATTGATGCAGGCATTGAGTCCGCAGACCTGCTGATTGCAGTGACTGGTTCAGACGAATTGAATCTGCTGTGCTGCCTGATTGCAAAAAAGGCAGGAAACTGTCATACCATTGCAAGAGTCCGCAATCCGGAATACAGTATGGAGCTTAATTTTATCAAAGAAGAGCTCGGGCTGGCCATGGTAATCAATCCAGAGCTTGCAGCTGCCGGTGAAATTGCAAAAGTGCTTCAGTTTCCGTCAGCGATCGAAGTGAATTCCTTTGCTAAGAATAAAGTACATCTGATGAAGTTCCGTGTTCCGGAAAATTCAGTTCTGGACAACATGCGGATTTCTGATCTGTCGGCAAAAATGCTGGGCAATATTCTGATTTGTACCGTAGAGCGCGGAGACGAGCTGATTATTCCGGATGGTAACTGCATCCTGAAGGCCAGAGACCTTGTATCCGTGGCTGGCGGGATAAATGATGCGAATGCGTTTTTCCGCCAGGTAGGAATTGTGACGAATCAGATCAAAAGTATTATGATTGTGGGCGGAAGCCCGATTGCCTATTATCTGTCCAAAATGCTGCAGGCTTCCGGTACCAAGGTAAAGCTGGTTGAAAAAAGCAGAAAGCGCTGTGAGGAGCTGTGCGAGCTGCTGCCAAAAGCAACGGTGGTCTGCGGAGACGGAACAGACAAAGAACTGCTTCTCGAAGAGGGAATCGCAAGATACGAAGCGTTTGCGGCGCTTACAAATATTGATGAGGAAAATATACTGTTATCTCTGTATGCGAGAAAAACCGGGGATAAAAAGCTGATTACAAAGATTAACCGGATTGCTTTTGACGAGGTAATCAAGGAGCTGGATCTGGACACGGTAATCCATCCGAAAAATGTGACGGCAGAGCAGATTTTGCAGTATGTCCGTTCTATGAAAAATTCTCTTGGCAGCAATGTGGAGACGCTGCATAAGATTATCGGCGGCAGGGCAGAGGCGCTTGAATTCCTGATTCGCAGCAGTTCAAGAGTCACGGATGTACCGCTGCAGGATCTGAGAATAAAAAAGGGAATTCTGGTCGTGTGCATTGGCAGAAACGGCAAGGTGATTATTCCGCGCGGTTCTGACAGGATTCTGACCGGGGACAGTGTGATTATCACCACGCAGCATAAAGGCCTGAATGATATTGAAGATATTTTAGCAAAGTAGGATACGGAGATGAATTATAGGATCATTACCTTTATTATTGGATGGGTACTGAATTTTGAGGCAGTATTTATGGCTCCGGCAGCCGCGGTTGCGCTGATTTACCGGGAGAGGGCAGGTTTTTCACTTCTGATTACAATGGCCCTCTGCCTGCTGTGCGGCGTTGTACTGATCAGAGGCGGGATTAAAAATAAAACAATGTATGCCAGAGAAGGGTTTGTTGCAGTGGCGTTGTGCTGGATTGTGCTGAGTGTGTTTGGCGCGCTTCCGTTTGTGATTTCAGGCAGCATTCCGTCTTATATCGACGCGCTGTTTGAAGTCGTATCCGGATTTACGACAACAGGTTCCAGTATTCTTGCAGAGGTGGAGCCTCTGCCGCGCTGTCTGCTGTTCTGGCGCAGTTTTACACACTGGATTGGCGGTATGGGGGTTCTTGTTTTTGTGATGGCGATTCTTCCGCTGACCGGCGGAAGTTCGATGTATCTGATGAAGGCAGAGAGTCCGGGACCCTCGGTCGGAAAGCTGGTTCCGAAGGTAAAAAGCACGGCAATGCTGCTCTACAAAATGTATCTGGGGCTTTCTGTCCTTCAGCTTATATTTTTGCTGCTTGGCGGTATGCCGCTGTTTGACTCTCTGACAACGATGTTCGGAACAGCCGGTACAGGAGGCTTTGGCATTAAAAATGACAGTATCGGCGGTTATTCCATGTACCTTCAGGGTGTTGTCACGGTATTTATGATTCTGTTTGGCGTCAATTTTAATATTTATTATCTGCTGCTGAAACGACGTTTTTCCGAGGCTTTGAAGTCAGCGGAGGTGCGGACCTATTTTATCATAATTCTGGCATCAGTTATTCTGATTACGGTCAATATTTCAGGCATGTTTCCAAGTGTGTTTGATGCGCTTCATCATGCCGCGTTTCAGGTTGGGTCGATCATTACAACAACAGGCTTTGCGACAGCGGATTTTGACCTGTGGCCGTCGTTTTCCAAAACGATTCTTGTACTGCTGATGTTTGTCGGAGCTTGTGCCGGGAGTACGGGCGGCGGTATCAAGGTGTCGCGTATTGTGATTCTTTTTAAATCCGTGCTCAAAGAGCTTGATTTTATTGTACACCCGAGAAATATCCGAAAGCTGAAAATGGATGGACGGGTTGTGGAGCATGCGGTGATACGTTCTGTGAATGTGTTTCTGATTTCTTATTTGTTTATTTTTGCAGGGTCTGTATTGCTGATCTCACTCGATAATTTTGATTTTACAACAAATTTTACTGCAGTTGCTGCTACCATTAATAATATCGGACCAGGACTTGCAGTGGTAGGGCCAACGCAGAATTTTGGCGGTTTTTCGGATTTTTCGAAGATTGTGCTGACATTTGATATGCTGGTCGGAAGACTGGAACTGTTTCCTCTTTTGATTTTATTCTCAAGAAGAACGTGGTCAAAATAGGACAGATATGGGGGGATTTTCTGATTTATGTGAAAATTACAAGTTCTTTACAATTCAGAATGCCTGTGCTAAAATAAAAAAAGGTGCATTTTATAAGCGGATTTTAGCTGGGTAAGGGAGTATGCCTGGTTGAAATTCAGGCAGAATTTCCGTGAATCAGGATAGAAAAGTTACTTCAGGGGAGAAAAGCAATGCGAAGAAAGAAGTTGCTCACGGCTGCACTTGGTACTGTATTATTTATGGCGTCATGTGCAGTTAGCAGAGATGACAATAGAATATGGCAGACAGAAGTTTCGGGGGGGATTGTGTTTGCCGCAGAGGATGGAGCGTCTTCTATGGCAGGGATGAAGTCTTCGGAGACGAAAGCGCCGGAGACACGGCCTTCGCAGACCGAAGAATCACAGCCACCGCAGACGCAGGCGCCGGCACCGGAGACACGGCCTTCACAGACAGAGACAGAAAGTCCGGAGACGCAGCCTTCGCAGACAGAGACAGAAAGTCCGGAGACGCAGCCTTCGCAGACAGAGACAGAAAGTCCGGAGACGCAGCCTTCGCAGACAGAAACGCAGAGTTCAGAGACGCAGGGGCCAACAGAGCCGGGCACAGAGTTTCCTTCTGAGACACAGCCACCAACGGAAACAAATCAGACAGAGACTTTGCCGACAGAATCAGAATCTGAAACTGAGTCAGAATCTGAGACGGAAAAGGAAAAAGAATCAGAGAAAAAAACAAAGCGAAAAAAACGAAAATCCAAGTATAAATCAAACAAAGAGCTGCTTGCGCATCAAAAGATCGTTATTCCTCCGGATATTGAACAGGAATTCCGTTTTGCACAGGTGGATAAACGGTTTGCGGTAGTGAAGAATGCTGAGGGCGTAAAGGTTTATGAAAAGAAGTCCGAAGAATCCACAGCAGTAGGGGAACTGGATTATTATGGGCTATGTTATATCCTGGAGGATCAGGGCGATGGATGGTATTACATAGAATCAGGAAATGTCCGTGGATTTTTAAATGCAGAGGATGTGGTTACAGATGAGGTGGCAGAGCGTATTGTTGCGGTAAAAGGCATAGATCTGCTTCCTGCGGCGCGTCTTCTTGTGGCCCGCACTGAGAATTCCGCTTTTGATTATACACATACGACGGTGCAGACAGTAGTTGTAGACAAGGTATATGCGCTTGCTTCCGGTGAAGTAAAGATGTATGAGCAGAGAAAATCTTCTTCTGCGGTTACAGGCCTCCTTTCTGATCAGGCTTTGTGTTATATACTGGCAGATTCTGATAAGGACTGGGTGTTTGTAGAATCCGGTGATGCAAGAGGTTTTGTGGAGAAAAGTTCTCTGATTACAGGGAATAAGGCGCGCTCCAGGGTTTCTGAAAAGGGCGAAAAGAATATGGCGCTTGCCCAGATGTTGGTGGAACCGCAGGATAATAAGGCGTGCTATTATACTTTGACTTCTGTAAAAGAGGCATCTCAGGCTGCAAAGACAAGAGAAGCAATGGTAAAATTCGCTTTGCAGTTTGTAGGGAACGATTATGTCTGGGGCGGAACGAGTCTGACAGACGGGGCCGATTGCTCCGGCTTTGTACAGAGCGTTTATGCAAACTTTGATTATTCTATCCCACGTGTCGCAGAGGACCAGGCCGGTTATGGAATGCAGATTCCGATTGATTCAGCGGAGCCGGGAGATCTGATTTTCTATGCAAGGAACGGATATGTATATCATGTCAGTATGTACATAGGAGACGGACAGGTGGTGCAGGCTGCGAACAGCCGTGCCGGGATTATCACATCGGGAATTGCAGACGACGCAGTTTGGGCGACGAGAGTGATTACAGATTGAGAAATGAATAGTGCAGGAAAAAGATACTACAACAAATCTGTAAGACAGAAAAGTTATAAATAAAGAATTAAAAGTAAAAATAAAGATAAAAAACAGTAGATAAAAATTAGCAGGCATCCTCCGGAATAAAGAGGTTGCCTGCTTTGTTGTATGATGCAATATGTTTTACAAGTTTTTTGTTATAATGCTGTGCAGGTGTCAGTCCGCATCCACCGTTTCTTCTGCCGTTTCCTGCGGCTGCGGGAGAACGAGACGGACGGATTCGATGCGGTTTTTATCCATCTGCATGACAGTCAGGCTGATTCCATCCTCGGTTGTTACGGATTCCTGTTCGGTTGGCAGGTGATCGAGTTTTTCAATAATGAGTCCGCCAATGGAATCGTATTCATCAGAGGAAAGGGCCAGCTGCAACGTGTCGTTTACATCGTCCAGTTTTACGGAACCTTCGATAATATACTCACAGTCTGATATTTTCTGAATCAGATCTTTCTCATCTTCATCGTACTCGTCGCGGATTTCTCCAACGATCTCTTCAAGAAGATCTTCGAGTGAAACCATTCCGACAGCAGCGCCATATTCATCAAGAACAACAGCAATGCTGACAGAGGATTTCTGCATTTCCATTAAAAGTTCAGATGTTTTTTTGTATTCATACGTAAAATACGGTTCGTACATGATATCCGATACCCTGAAATCTTCTGTATCGTTGCAGAAGAAGAAATCTTTAATATTGAGGATTCCGATAATATTATCACGATCGCCCTGATATACCGGAAGGCGCGTATATTTTTCCATACGGAAGACTTCGCGTATTTCACTGTAGGAAGATGTGTCGCTGACTGACACAACGTCTGCGCGGGGAACCATGACATCCTTGGCCTGTGAGTCTCCAAAATCTACTACGTTGTAAATCATCTCGCGTTCTTCTTTTTCAATAACACCGTCTTTGTGGCTGACCTCCACAATGGTACGGAGTTCCATCTCTGTCATGGTGTTCAGAGAACGATCCGTATCAACGTGCAGCAGCTTCAGCAAATAGCGGCAGATCGTGTTGATGATGACAATAACGGGCGTCAGAACCTTCATCAGAAGAAGTATCACGGACGCATATGCCAGAGAAAGTCTTTCTGCATTTGCTGTCGCAAATGTTTTGGGGGTAATCTCGCCAAAAATGAGAATCGCAATCGTCAGAATACCGGTCACAATTCCGACTGCGCCATTTCCAAACATTTTGATGGCCAGAGCAGTTGCCAGGGCAGCTGAAAAATTGTTCACGAGGTTGTTGCCGATCAGGATGGAGCTGAGCATTTTAGAGGAATTCTCAACCACCTTCAGGACGACAGCAGCACGCTTATCCCCTTCGGCACAAAGCGCCTGAAGCCGGATACGGTTCACCGTAGTGAGGGCCGTTTCGGCAGAGGAAAAGAAAGCGGAAAGCATTACGAGAAACAATAGAGCCAGCAGTTGTATGGCATCTTCTGAAGTCAAAAAATCATCTCCTTTTTTAAATTCGAACATAAAATGTTTATCTTGAATCATACAATAGTTTCAGATAAAAAGCAACAGCAAAAAGGGGGAATTTGTGTGGAAGTACTTCAAGGAAGAGGGAAGGCTTTGCAGCTTTTGAAAGGCCTTGTGCTGTCCGGCGTTGTGACTGCAGTGGTATTGTTTTTGCTGGCCTTTGTAATGCTGAAGTTTCAGCCACTTGCAGAAAAAATGGAGATTTGTATTTTGTTTACGTACGTGTTTGCATGTCTGATGGGCGGGATGTATTGCGGGCATAAGGCGGGAAGCAGAAAATTTCTCTGGGGGCTGCTGCTTGGCTGCGTGTATTTTGCATTGCTTCTTCTGATTTCCGGGATGGGAGATCATTCTCTGCAGTGTGGTCTCTTGCAGGGAATAACGGCTTTTGTCCTGTGCGCGTGCGGCGGAATGCTGGGAGGAATGCTTGCAAAATAATGCATCAGCCGTGAAACACGAAAGCAGGGTTCCAGGTAATGGTTGGCATATGTTCTGAGAGAATCTGGCTGTGAGGATGGAGAAAGATGCCGCAGCCGGATTCGTTTTTTGTTTTTCTTTTTCAATATATGTGCCCTTGTCAAGCAAGGGTACTGTATGATAGAATGTAGCTTATACGGCGATCTGATCAGATATAGGTTTCATCAGTCATTTCAGACAAATATATCCCGCTTAGTAAAAGAAGAAAAGTGTAAAAGATAATAAAACAGAAATAAATATGAGGTGAATATGAAAGAAAAATATGAATCACTGTCTTTGGCTGTGCTGAAGGATTTGGCAAAGGCCAGAGGGATGAGAGGCATTTCGACAATGAAAAAAGGTGAACTGATTGAAGCAATGCTGCAGCAGGATGAAAAAGAAAAGTCAGAAAAGCCGCAGCCGGAGGAGCAGTCACATCAGGAGGAAGCACCGCAGATAAAGTTGTCGTATGAGGAAAATGTACCGCTGCAGGCAGGTGCCATGCGTCCGGCGGAAGGAAAATATCAGGGCGAGAGCGGACAGGCAGCGCGTGCACCGCGTCAGACAGGGCGTTATTCCGGAACTTCAAGAGATGCAGAACGTATTCGGCGCGCTTCACGCAGTGAAGAGAATTACAGTCAGGAAGGACGCAGCCAGGAGAATCGCAGCCAGGAAGGACGTGTCCAGGAGAACCGCAGCCAGGAAGGACGTAATCAGGAGAATCGCAGTCAGGAAGGACGCAGCCAGGAGAACCGCAGCCAGGAAGGACGTAATCAGGAGAATCGCAGCCAGGAAGGACGTAATCAGGAGAATCGTGTCCAGGAAGGACGCAGCCAGGAAAATGACAGCCAGGAGAATCGGGTTCAGGAGCAGGGAGAACAGGAAGGCACAGCTTTAGAACGTACGGACAGGCCTCCGACAGAACTTTCCCAGCTTGACAGTGGGATTATGGCCTGTGGAATTCTGGAGGTTATGCCGGATGGTTTTGGGTTTATACGAAGCGATAATTATCTTCCAGGGGATAATGACGTGTACGTGTCACCGTCCCAGATTCGCCGTTTTAACTTAAAAACAGGAGATATTATTTCCGGCAACATGAGAATCCGGGCACAGCAGGAAAAGTTCGGCGCATTGCTTTATTTAAAGACGATCAATGGAAAGCCGCCCTTTGAGGCAATGAAGCGGTGCAATTTTGAAGATATGACACCGGTTTTCCCGAATGAGCGCATGCGTATGGAGCGCGGTTCGCGTGCAACTGCGATGCGGATTGTTGATTTATTTTCTCCGATTGGAAAGGGACAAAGAGGCATGATCGTGTCGCCTCCGAAAGCAGGAAAGACCACATTGCTGAAAGATGTGGCGCGTTCTATTTTGCAGAATGATCCGCATATGCGCCTTTTGATTCTTTTGATTGACGAGCGCCCGGAGGAAGTAACGGACATCAAGGAGGCGATTTGCGGCGAGAACGTAGAGGTGATTTATTCTACCTTTGACGAGCTGCCGGAGCACCACAAAAGGGTTTCAGAGATGGTTATTGAGCGTGCGAAACGGCTCGTGGAACAAAAGGAAAATGTGACAATTCTGCTTGACAGTATCACGCGTCTCGCCCGTGCCTATAATCTTACCGTACCGCCCAGCGGACGTACACTTTCCGGTGGCCTGGACCCGGCGGCGCTCCATATGCCGAAGCGGTTTTTCGGCGCAGCGAGAAAGATGCGGGAAGGCGGAAGCCTGACGATTCTTGCCACAGCGCTTGTAGATACGGGAAGCAAGATGGACGATGTGGTGTACGAGGAATTTAAGGGAACCGGAAACATGGAGCTGGTGCTTGACCGCAAGCTTTCTGAAAAGCGTGTTTTTCCGGCAATCGATATTCCAAAATCAGGCACGCGCCGGGAGGATCTGCTGCTTGACCGTGAAGAGCAGGAAGCAGTTTATATCATGCGCCGCGCTTTAAACGGAATGAAATCTGATGAGGCGGTAGAGAATATCCTGAATATGTTTGTCCATACAAAAGACAACAGGGAGCTTGTACAAAAAGTGCGCAGGCAGAAGTTTGTCTAAACGCGGAGAATTTGCGGTATTGTTGTGAAAGATATGGACAGGCAGGCACGCGGGGAAGAGGAATAAATTAAGAAGAATAAACTGCAAAAAATATGATATGAAAAGGCCTTCTATGATAGTCGCAACGGGACAATCCCAAAAGGATACCCTCAAAAGGATAATCTCAAAAGAATTTCCCGAAAGATAATGCGAAAATCATAGAAGGCCTTTTTCAGTACATCAGATACC
Source organism: uncultured Lachnospiraceae bacterium (assembly GCA_948436005.1). Classification (GTDB taxonomy): domain Bacteria; phylum Bacillota; class Clostridia; order Lachnospirales; family Lachnospiraceae; genus Choladousia. Next base: position 11,736 of record CAOJHI010000008.1, on the reverse strand, counting down.
CGGGTTTTCCTTAAACCCGAAACGCAACAAGAGCAATATTCTCTCCCAATTCTTTTGAGAGCGTATGCTCGAGTTCGGTAATCTTTGTACGGCAGCTCTCAGTAATCTCCGCGAAATCCTCTTTTGCAAGCTCGCGCGCCATACGCTCTGCGGAAGCTTTGCAGGAAGCAGGCAGCTCCGTTACAGTAGAATGTATTTTAGCAGACATTTGTATTTTCTCCTTTCCTGGTCAGTTACAGATAGTATTCCCCAAAATGGAGAAAGTAGAAATAGGAAATGAAAGAGACGGACAGAAACCTTTTGCAGTGCACTCTATCTTATGGTACGATAAAAGAAAAAGGGGGAAATGAGAATGGAAAAGGATGAAGCAAAACGATATGGCATGAAACGGTATGTGCGGTATTTTCTGGCCTTTTTTATGCTGTCGGCATTATTTGTGGTTTTTGGTGCGGGCGTAGAGGCAGCAGGCAGGACAGATGGTGTTGCAGTCGGAAAAAGTGTTTTCCTGCATCCGAGCGGCGTTGCTTTCTGGGGCTGGCAGGAGGAGGTCTGGAGCGGCCTTGTGGATGAGTCAGACCATATTTATGATTATCTGAGAGAGGGCAGTATGCCGTCCAAGGTACAGACGGTTGCAGTGGATGGCAATTATCTGTATCTGGATACATTTAAAGGCCTGTTTCGGATTAATCTGCAGGAACAGGGGCAGGATACGAGCGTTGCACAGCAGCTGCATGACAGTATGCTGATCCGGGGATTTTTTGTATACGATGGATTTGCATATTTTATGTCCGGAAGCACGCTGTACCGCGTTCCGGTCAATGGCGGCGATAAGGAAAAGCTGGCTTCCGGCGTGGAGGACTGCGAGGTAACACAGGACGGGATTTATTATACGGACGCAGACGGCGGGCTGTTTCTGCTGGCGCTTGACGGTTCAGGCAGGAATTTTCTGACCGATACAGCTGCCGGGAGTAAGGTTGTGCTGCATGATGATTTCATTTATTTCTGGGGTGAGGATGAGCAGGTGATTCATCAGTATTCGATCCAGGATGCATCAGTGAAAACGATCGAACTGCAGCATGAATTTTATACGACCGATTATATCTGGGCATCAGATACTTACTTTATCTATAATACTTCCTCAACGGACGGCTATAAATATGATCTGACCACGGGGCAGGAGGAAAGTCTGGGGCGGCTTTACGGGTTAATGGATAAAGAAAAGGGTCTGTTTTGCAATGATAAGCTGTATTATGTGATCGGCGACACGCTTACCTGCTATGATGTGGCAGCGGATGAGCGCAGCAAGGTAAAACGGGACGAGGTGAACAGCGGCTCATCCGGAACGAATGTTTCTTCGGAAAACAATGTTTCTGAAAATACGTCCGGAAACACAGGCGGCCAGAGCTCATCAGGCGGTTACAACATAGCAGAAAACATTGGGCTTCATTTCAGTCAGGGTTTAGCGTTTGTATCGTCTGATTACTTCACGCTGTACCTGCCGGAAGACATTTTGTGGGACTGGGAGGTCATAAACGATACAACGGTCAAATTCTTTTATCCGGCTGCAAAGGACGCCGGATTTGGCGGAACCTTTGTGACAATCCGTGCATATGACTGGGGCGACAACAGCTACAGTGAGATCCCCTCCTATCGGATCGCAGGACTGAGCGATACGAAAAAATACGTCGCGATTTTCCCGACGGATGTGCAGTATGATTCCTCCGATTCCACGCAGACAGCCGAATATCAGAGGCTGCTGGAATATGTATACCGGATAGACAATGAAAGCAGCGACAGTCCGTTTATGGTGAATGTGGGATAAAATGTATGAATTTTCAAAAGTTCCTGTGAACGGAGTACCCATAACTTTCAGGGAATATGGATGTGTAAAAACCTCATAAAATAGTTGCATTGTGCCGAAATTTGTGCTATCATTTTTACGTTGCGGATATTATCTGATTTGCAGCGCAACTGTAGGGACTTGCAGGGCTAGTCCGGGATAACTTGTTGTGGTAACATCTGAGCAGCATTGACCGGAAATGAAACGGCATGGACGCCGGATTCAGCAGTTCACAAAATACGAAGAAGAGGTGAAAATCATGAAGGAAGGAATCCATCCGAATTATTATCAGGCAACGGTTACATGCAACTGTGGAAATACTTATGTTACAGGTTCTACAAAGAAGGATATCCATGTAGAAATCTGTTCAAAGTGCCATTCATTCTACACAGGTCAGCAGAAGGCTGCAGCAGCCCGCGGACGTATTGAGAGATTCAACAGAAAATACGGTATTGAGTCTAAATAGTGTGAGAAGAGATAAGGTTGAGATTGCAAAATCTCAACCTGTTTTTGAATAATGGAGGAAAAGTTTATGAAACCATCCGGTATAGGGGGACAGGCGGTCATTGAGGGCGTCATGATGCGCAATGGCGGAAAGTATGCAGTGGCAGTGAGGACGCCGGACAATGAGATTGTCGTGGATGTCCAGAATTGCAGCAGCAACCGTTTTCAGGGAAATAAAATTGTAAAACTGCCGATTATCCGAGGCGTTGTCAATTTTTTTGATTCTATGATTCTGGGGATGAAATCCCTGATGTATTCCGCATCGCTGTTTGCGGAAGAGTCTGAGGAGGAGCGCATCCAGAGGGAAAGCAAGGCCAGGAAAAAGGCAGAGGCAAAGGCAGAAAAGCTGAAAAGACAGGGAAAGGCCGAGGAGGCAGAGCAGGTCCTTGCGAAATGTGAGGAAAAGCTGAAAAAAGAGGCAGGAGAGGTCAGCAGCGGCGGGAAAAAGGAAGAAAATGATACGATCATGACAGTGACTGTAATTTTCTCTCTTGCATTTTCCGTTGTGCTCTTTATGATGGTGCCGTATTTTCTTTCCAGGCTGCTTCGGCAGGCAATCACATCTGAGATGGCGATTCTCGTGATTGAAGGTATTGTTAAGCTGATGATTTTTATGGGATATCTGGCATTGATTTCCAGAATGAAGGATATTCAGCGGACTTTCATGTATCACGGTGCGGAGCATAAGTGTATCAACTGTATCGAACATGGCCTTGAGCTGAACGTGGAAAATGTACGGAAAAGTTCCCGGGAGCACAAGCGCTGCGGAACGAGTTTTCTGTTTATTGTTATGTTTGTCAGCATTGTGTTTATTATGGTAGTCAGTATTCCGCTGTTCGCGCTGATTCATGTGAATACGGCATTTTGGCGCATTGTTCTGCGTCTGGCACTGCTTCCGGTGATTGCAGGCGTGTCTTATGAGTTTATCCGTCTGGCAGGTATGTCGGACAGCAAGCTGGTGAACTTTCTCAGCAAGCCGGGTATGGCGATGCAGCGTCTGACGACAAAAGAACCGGATGATGCCATGATTGAGGTAGCGATTGCTTCAGTAGAAGCAGTATTTAACTGGAAGAAGTTTGAAAATGAGCAGTTTGGGGCACAGTATGAATTAGACGAGGTATCTGATGATCCGTCATAAAACGCTGCGGGGAGCATATCAGGACGGTGTGCAGTATCTGGCCGCGTGTGGCATTGAGGATGCTACTGTGGATGCGTGGCTGCTGCTTGCCCATGTGACAGGGATTACAAGAACGTACTTTCTTGCCGAAGGGGGTACGGCTCTGACACCGGAGCAGCACGCACGCTATCAGGAGTTTATTTTTTCCAGGGGCAGCCACATTCCGCTGCAGCATCTGACCGGGCAGCAGGAATTTATGGGACTGTCGTTTCGCGTAAATGAGCATGTACTGATTCCGCGCCAGGATACGGAGATTCTGGTCGAAGAGGCGCTGAGGCGGCTGCGGCCCGGGATGCGGGTACTGGATTTGTGTACCGGCTCAGGGTGCATTGCCATCAGTCTGGCGAAGCTTGCCCGGGCGCAGTTTTCCGACATGGCCAGGAAACAGAAGATGGCTGAAATGGATACGGAAAAGAAATGGGAGCGGGGAACGAAATTGGAAACGGAAACAGAGGCCGCAGGTGGTTCGGAGTGGATGGCTAACTGGAAACTGGAAACAGAGGCTGCAGATATTTCAGAGCAGGCGCTGGCTGTTGCGGCAGAGAATGCGGAGCATCTGGGCGCTGATGTACGTCTGATACAAAGCGATCTGTTTGAACGTATTTCGGGACAGTATGATATGATTGTATCAAATCCGCCGTATATCCGCAGTGATGTGATTGATACGCTGTCAGAGGAAGTGAGGCTGCATGAGCCGCATCAGGCACTGGATGGCAGGGAGGACGGACTGTATTTTTACCGGAGCATTATCCGGGATAGCCGGGAGCATCTGAGCGCGGGCGGATGGCTTTTATTTGAGATAGGATATGACCAGGGGCTGCAGGTCAAAACGCTGATGTCTGAGGAAGGATTTTCAGAGATTGAGGTAAAGCAGGATCTGGCAGGCCTTGACCGGGTTGTGCTGGGAAGATGCACAGTGTGATGCGGCAGAGTTGATGGTATGGAAGCCTAGCGGCAGCCTGGGATATTGTGTGGTCTGAAAAAGCAGATGCGAACAGCAGCCTGGGATGCTGTGTGGTCTGGAAAAGCAGATGCGAATAGCAGCGCACGTTTTTTATGGAAAAGAGAAGTTCAGGAGGAAATCATGTTTGATAAATTAGAAGATCTTGTGATGCGTTTCGAAGAAATTCTGAACATGCTGAATGACCCGGCCGTGATTGCCGACCAGCAGCGGTTTCAGAAACTGATGAAGGAGCAGGGCAACCTGCAGCCGCTTGTGGACGCATATAAAGAATATAAAAATTGTAAGCAGACCGTGGACGACAGCCTTGCCATGCTTGACGAGGAGTCGGACGAGGAAATGCGAGAGATGCTCAAGGAGGAGCTCTCAGAGGCCAAAAAACGGATCGAGGAGCTGGAGCGGGAACTGAAGATTCTCCTGCTTCCGAAGGATCCGAATGATGATAAAAATGTTATTGTGGAAATCCGTGCGGGTGCGGGCGGAGACGAGGCGGCGTTGTTTGCAGCCGAAATTTACCGTATGTATGTGCATTACGCAGAGAGCCGCCGCTGGCGCGTCGAGACCATGGACTTTGAGGAAATCGGAATCGGCGGTATGAAATACGTCAATTTCATGATTACGGGCCAGGGTGCCTATTCCATGCTGAAATATGAGTCCGGCGTGCACCGCGTGCAGCGTGTGCCGGAGACGGAGTCCGGTGGACGGATTCATACCTCAACGATTACGGTTGCGGTAATGCCGGAGGCTGAAGAGGTCGACGTTGTGATCGACGACAAAGATATCCGGATTGATGTTATGCGTGCATCCGGAAACGGAGGCCAGTGCGTCAATACGACGGACTCCGCTGTGCGTCTGACGCATTATCCGACCGGCATCGTGGTATATAGCCAGACTGAAAAATCGCAGCTTCAGAACAAAGCGAAGGCGTTTGCGCTTCTGCGCGCAAAGCTGTATGATATTGAGCAGCAGAAAGCGCATGACGCGGAGGCAGAGATGCGACGCAGCCAGATCGGTACCGGCGACCGTTCTGAGAAGATCCGTACCTACAATTTCCCGCAGGGCCGTGTGACGGACCATCGGATTAATCTGACCTTATATAAGCTGGATAAAATTATGGACGGCGATATTCAGGAGATTATCGACAGCTGTATCGCAGCAGACCAGGCGGCAAAGCTGGCGAAGATGAACGAATAAACGAAAATTTTTTTGTTTCTTTCAGACCTCGCTGAACAAAGCCGCACAAATACTATAATTAATTATACAATATAAAATGTTGTTAACCGCTATTGGCTCTGTTGGATGGAATAATTCAGTAAATATTAGTAGTTTAAGTAAAAAAGTTTATGAGAGGCAATGGGAATATGAAAGGGAAATTATCGATTCGTTTGTGGGGAATTTTAAATAAAGAGAATCAGGATTCAATTACTTATCAGATTGCCGAGCATATTTTGCAAAATATATTTACGTTAGACGACACATCTTCTCAGAACCTTGCGAAAGTATGCAATGTATCGAAAGCGAGTATCAGCCGTTTTTGTAAAGAATTAGGATATGATAGCTATTATGATTTTCGGTTGGATTTAGAAAAGTATACAGTTAATTCGGGAAAAGCTATAGCATATGAACATGTTTCCGGGCTGGGAATGGTACAGGCATATCTGGAAAATTGCAGGAAATATCTGGATATACTGGAACAGAATGTAAATGAAATTGAATTAACACAGCTTGTACAGTTGATTGCACAGACGCCAAAAGTGTATCTGATGGGACATTTGCAGTCAGGTGGGACGGCTGAGAATTTGCAATATAATCTATTTGAAACTAAGAAAATGTCACGCGCTGTCGTTGAGCCAGGAGAACAGAAAAGAATATTTAATACTCTGTCAGGGAGGGAGCTTATCATCATATTTTCAGCTGGAGGACGTTTTTTTTCAGACTATTTTGAGGATGGTGTGATGCCAGATGTGCCGCGGGGAACAAAGGTATACTATATTACGTCAAATCCACAGGCAGAAATAATTCCGAATGTAAAAATGATTAATACCGGAACATCAAGAGATATCGCAGCGTGTAATTTAAGCCTTGATATTGTAGGGAACATTATTTTTTTAAAATATAAAAATTACGTACAGGACAAACGGTGAAGAAGAAAGTTTCTAAAATGGAAATGGATTTTCTGAATCGGAAACAGATTGTCCGGTTTTTCTTTTTTGGATTTGTTATACTCTGGTTCAGAGAGGAGGAAAAGGAATAAATAGCAGAGAAAACATAATGGAGGAAAGAAAAACAGGATGAAAAAGAAAATTTTAATTTTAATGTTGGCTGCATGTTGTATGACAATTGGTTTTTCTTCTGTATCAACGTTTGCAGCAGAAGAAACAGTCAGTGAAGAGGCCCAGGTAGTTGAAACCCTGGCAGTGACAGAGGTGAAAGAATGGGGCGAGACTCTGACAGCAATAAGAATTGAATATTCAGAGGAAATTGATTGCGGCGCAGTCCGCCATGACAACTGGTTCCAGACGTATAATACGACAGACGCCCGCAGTATTCGCCGCGTTTATGTCAATAATACGGGGAAACCGCATGATGTGGAAGCATTTGGAAAATATGTTTTTATTGAGTATGATGATATAAATGAAAATGGCGTGACGTACCATAATAATACGACATTTAACGAAGCTAGCCAGAATCGGGAAAGACTGGATCAGATTCGTGTATGTCAGAATCATGATATTATTACAAAATCCGGAAAAGTAGTTAAAGCAAGTTCAGCAGGGTTACGTGAAGGCGGATTTTTCCATGGGACAAGCGGTGAGATAAGAGTTGGCATCGATGATTTTAAGTATGCAGCATATGACGTGACAGAAGAGGGAACAGAGCGTTATTATATGCTTTACGTCCCGGAGGGTTATGAGGAGAAAAAGGAAGATCTGGAAAACCTGCCGCTGATTGTACACTTTCCGTCAACAGATTATACTTGTACAGATTTTAACGGAGAGTATACCGGAGCATTATACCGTCACCCGGATTGTATAGTATGGGCATCTGATGAAGTGCAGGAAGATCAGCCCTGTTTTGTGATTACAATCGGTGCAAGCGGCCGTCTGGGTAATTTTGATGTAGAGGATAAAGATAGCGTTCAGCAGTTTTATAAAGGGCTTGTTGATATGATGATTGAAAATTACAATGTTGATACAAGCAGAATTTATAGTATGTCAATTGGTGGAGGCGGTACGTCCATTTATGCAGTAGCACAGGCCTATCCGGATATGTTTGCAGCGATTATGAGCGCCGGATTCGAGGTATATTATGCAGAAGAGGGTGTAAAAGATTACGAAGGCGATATTAACACAACAATTGCAGAAGACAAAATGGCATCGATGATGGAAGCACATCCGTGCTGGTTCTTTGCAGGACTTTATGACCCGACGGGCTCTGATCCGATGGGTGAAGGAAGACGGCTTGGAGAACGTCTGCGCGACCTTGGGTATATTATGGAAGAGCGTGGCGAATTGATTGATGTTGCATATGGGGAAGCTGGCGAATTGATGTGGGATGGTATGGCAGATGCTGTAAAAGCAAAAACAGAAGCAGAAACACAGCTGGCACGCGCGGCAGAGGCAGGCGCAACAAGTTTTGTAACTCTGTATATGCCGAACACAATTATTACAAACCAGCACTGGTCCTGGTCGCCGGCATATACCAATCCGGGGGTGCAGGAATGGCTGTTTGCGCAGACAAACGATCAGCCGTATGATCCGGCAATCTGAAGCTAAGAAAAATTTCGCATAATTATGAAGAAAAGCTGTTTTCGGTCAATGTCACTTAATTAAGATGTCGGTCGGGAGGTTTCTTGCAGAGCAAGGTACATAGAAATATGTACCCTGCTCTTTTTTAGTTTTTGAAATTGCCTTTTGAAAAAGTCAGTGAGAAGGATGGAGGCAAAGCTGTTTGCATACAGTTTCACACCTGGAAACAGTTTTACAGAAACAGAAACGCCTTGGACTTTGTTTGGAAGAAATCTATGTTATAGTTAAAACACAGAAAAAAAAGAATGATTCGAATCAAAAACTGTAAAATTATTATAGGAAAAGGAGAGAGTAAAGATGGATTATCAAAAAACTGGTCTGGAAGTATTTGAGGCAGTTGGCGGAAATGATAATGTCATATCAGTTACACATTGTGCAACGCGGTTGAGATTTCGGCTAAAAAATGAAAAGACGGTAGATAAAAACAATGTAGAAAAGATTTCAGGCGTACTGAAATGCCTTACTGCAAACGGAGAAATACAGGTGGTAATCGGACCAAATGTAACGGTTGCATATCAGGCGATTGATAAGGTGTATTCAGGAAACAATGGGACTGAAACGGCAAAGGAGAAAAAAAGCCTAGGTTCCCGTTTCCTTGGGATGATCAGCGGTATTTTTGCCCCTATTATTCCAGCTATAACAGCAGCCGGTATGGTAAAAGCAGTTATGGCGATATTAAAGGTTTTGAGTATTGTCGATGTAGACAGCCAGCTCTATCAGATTCTTAATTTTGCTTCCGATGCGGCATTTTATTTCATGCCGATTATGTTGGCAAATTCAGCTGCTAAGATTTTTAATATGAGTTCCGGGCTTGCAATGATGTTAGCAGGAATGATGTTGCATCCTAACTTTGTAGCAATGGTAAACGGCGGCGAACCAATCAACCTTCTGGGGATTCCTGTGCGGGCTGCAACATATTCCGCAACGGTTATACCGGTTATCCTCATTGTATTTGTAGCATCTTATGTAGAGCGTTTTGCCAATAAGATATTGCCGGATGTAATTAAATACATAGCAAGACCGTTGATTGTTATGATTGTAATGATTCCGTTATCATTATGTATTCTTGGACCGATTGGATATATAGCAGGCGATGGGCTGGCAGCATTTCTGTCATTTGTAAATGGACTTACCCCATGGCTTCTGCCAACTATCATGGGAACATTTACACCAATCCTTGTACTTTTCGGATTGCATAATGGGCTTATTCCACTTGCTTCTTCGCAGCTCTCCACGTTAGGGCATGAGAACATTATGGGACCGGGTATGTTGCCGTCTAACATTGCACAGGGAGCGGCATCTATTGCTATTGCCTTAAGGTCTAAGAATAAACAGACAAAACAGGAAGCCCTTTCGGCCGGGTTTACAGCTTTGATGGGAATAACAGAGCCGGCCATGTATGGCGTTACCTTGAAGTATAAAATGTTGCTTCCAGTTGTTATGCTTGGCGGTTTTGCAGGCGGATTATTCGGGGGAATTACCGGCCTGGTACGCTACTCCTTCGGCAGCCCAGGTCTTGCCACCCTTCCGGTATTTATTGGTGAAAGTCCAACGAATATTTTGAAAGCATTAGGCGCTGCAGCAATCGGATTCGCGGTTACCTTTGTTGGTACAATGTTTATTAAGCTGGATGATAGCGGAGCTGAAAAAAAAAACGAACTGGAAAAAAGTGAACTGGAAAAAAAAGAGCCAGCTTTGACAAGTACTGTGAAACATGAAATGACAGTAGAAAGCCCGCTGCAGGGATATACGGTTATGCTCGATAAGTTAGAAGACGAAACTTTTTCACAGAAAATACTGGGAGATGGAATTGCCGTAATCCCGGATGAAGGAAAAATTACAGCACCTTTTGATGGAAAAGTGATGATTTACGATACAAAGCATGCGATTGGGCTTACCGGAACCAACGGGGAGGAGATTCTGATTCATGTAGGAATGAATACAGTTGAGCTGGGAGGGAAATATTTTCAGGCGACTGTAAAGAGTGGAGCACTTGTAAAAAAAGGAGATATTTTGCTGAATTTTGAAATAGAAAATATTAAAAAGGCGGGGTATGATCTGACAACACCGGTTTTGATTTTGAATCAGGATGGGACATACCGAATTGATGGGCAAACAGAAAAGTATGTAAAACGAGGTGAACCACTTTTCAAAGTTAAGAAAATATAAAAAATAAAATGGCTCAGTCTGGCATATTTACAGCAATGAGACTGAGCCGTTATTTATAATCAAGGGAGGATACTATGTATTATCATTCTATAAAACCGTTTCCGGAAAATTTTTTATGGGGAGCATCCACTTCAGCATATCAGGTAGAGGGTGCATGGAATGAAGATGGGAAAGGGTTATCAATACAGGATGTCACGGGTAGTGCACAAAAAGAAATCTCTGACTTTATGTCAGCGAGTGATCATTACCACAGATATAAAGAAGATGTAAAGCTTTTCGCTGAAATGGGATTAAAAGCTTATCGTTTTTCCATTGCTTGGACAAGGATTATTCCGGAAGGGACAGGAACGGTAAATGAGAAAGGCATACAGTTTTATGAAAATCTGATTAATGAGCTTTTACGGTATAATATAAAGCCGATTGTAACGATTTATCATTTTGACCTGCCATACGGGCTGGAAAAGAAAGGGGGATGGCTGAATCGTGAAACAATAGACGCGTTTGTGCAATATGCGGCTGTTTTATTTGAAAGGTTCGGGGACAGGGTTAAGTACTGGCTGACAATTAATGAGCAAAATGTTATGATTACGACACCGATGGCTGTTGGCGTAGAACAAAATCCGCCAACGAGAAAAGTACTTTATCAGAAAAACCATAATATGCTTATTGCACAGGCAAGAGTGATGAAGCTGTGTCATGAAATGCTGCCTGACAGTAAAATTGGACCAGCACCCAATATTACGGCGGTTTATCCAAAAACTTGCCGACCAGAGGATATGATAGCAGCAGAAAATTGGGAAGCATTGCGCTGTTGGTTATATCTTGATGCGGCGGTATTTGGAGAATACAATTCATTGGTATGGTCATACTTATGTGACCGGGGATATAATCCGGAGATCCTGGAAGGTGATTTAGAAATTTTAAAATCAGCAAAGCCGGATTTTATATCTATGAATTATTATGCAACATCAACGGTTTCGAAAAGTTTAAACAGGGATGATGATGTAAAGGCAAGAAATGGGGATCAGCAGATGTCGATTGGTGAGCAGGGAGTTTTTCGGGCGGAGGAAAATGAGTATCTTGGTAAGACTCCGTTTGGATGGACGATGGATCCGGTCGGATTTAGAGTTACTCTCCGTAAAATTTATGACAGATATCATCTGCCTATTATGGTTTCGGAAAATGGACTTGGACAGCGCGAAGAGCTTGAAGAAAATGGAGAGGTTAATGATGAGGCGCGGATTATATATTTAACAGAGCATATTCAACAGATGCA
>CAOJHI010000007.1 GCA_948436005.1 uncultured Lachnospiraceae bacterium | reverse complement strand
TTTTACTCAGCTTTGTGACCTGCCCTGCCCGCTCAATCGCTGCAGTCATCACCTGCTGGATGCCAATCAGATAAGCCATCAGCAGATCTTCCTTTTTTGTGGCAAGCGTCAGTCCATGCCAGGCTCCGGTCCGCTTTTCCAGGCTTTGCCGGTCCCCTGCCAGATATGGGTCAAAGGTTACTTCCAGCTGCCCGCTCTGCAGATACTGCTCTATAGCACACTCCTCAAACGCATAAAACTCCTCCTGGGACATTTCTCGGCAGAATTGAGTATAAAACCAGTCCACGCCAAAGCCTCCGCACGTTGTCACGTAGATCTGCCAGAGGCCTGGAAGAGCCGCGTTCCTAAGATAGTAATCCGGACTGGTCTTTGGCCGGTCCGTCAGAATAGACACCATCTCGGAAGAGCCCGTCGTATTCATGATTCCGCCAAAGGCCCGGTTCCCGGCTCCCATCTGAGCAGCCGCCACATCATTGGTGCCCACACAGACAGGAATCCCTGCCGGTACGCCGAGGCGGTGTGCAATCTCCTCCACCAAAGTCCCATGCACCATACCAGGACTGTAAATCTCGCCGAACAGATCTTTTCGAAGTCCAAATTCCCGGATCAGCTCCTCTGACCAGCCGCCCTGCGTCGTTGTCTCGTACATACCGATCATGGAGGCGTTCACAAAATCCACCATCCATTTTCCGGTCAGTTTTTTATGGATATACGTAGGAAGATGGCCAACTGCATACGTTTTATCTAAGATATCCGGCATATTCTGCCGCATCCAGAGCAGCGTCATCGCGGAGCAGCCGCCTGGGAACGGATAAATCCCGGCAATCTCCATATACCGCCTGCTTCCGAAAACGCGGTCAATATATTCTGTCTGCGCTCTGCTGCGCCGGTCCAGATGCGTAATGATATTGGGATATACGAGGTTGCCATCCTGATCGAGAAAAACCGGGGAAGGAGAAAAGGTATCATAACAGACCATTTCAGCCTTTTTCAGCAAATCCTGATTCAATCGGGACGCTGCTCCATAAAACGCACGGAACAGATCTGCTTCGCGAAGCTCATTTTTCTCTCCCGGTAAAATCTGATAATGATATGCTTCTTTGCTCCAGCATTTCGTTTCCAGATTTTCATCTATCAGAGACATTTTTACTGCTGAAGTCCCGAAATCTATGGATAAAAATAACATCTCTGTCTCCCCCTTTTATTCCAGCGCATACGCCCGGACCGGCGAGCCGTCCAGATTCTTCAGCTTTAACGGAACAGCATGAAATTCTACCACCGGTTTTGTTATTGCAGACACGTGCGCAAGACTTTCCACAATCAGAATGTTTCTATTCAGAAATGCTTCATGAACCTCCTGATGCCGCACCGGATGGACGGAGGGTGTCTCCAGGCCAATCAGGCGAATCCCCTTCTCCTCCAGCAGCAAAGCCACATCCTCATGCAGTCCGCCGTAATCCCGGAAAAATGCCGCAGTGCCAAATTTTTGTTCCCAGCCTGTTTTGAAAATTACTGCGTCGCATGCATCCAGCCTGGCTTCATATTTCAGGCAATCTGCTCTTGTGATTTCGCCCTGATGCTCTGTAAAATCCAAAACAGCTGTCTGCCACCCAATATACTGTTCAATCTTAAGATCAGTAATCGTCCGCGTCCCCGGCAGTTTATGTACCGGCGCGTCCACATGGGTGCCGCTGTGCGTTCCCATAATAATCTGGCTCACAAAATAACCATTTTGATAACAGTGATGCTTTAAAATTCCAACCGGAGGATCTGCCGGAAAAACCTCCATCGCATGTTCTACTGTATAGGACAGATCAATTACACTTCTGTTCATGTTTCACTCCATTCGGATATAAAATAATTTTGCACGCATCATCCGTGCGATTCTGCATCATATCCACAGCCTTCTGGAAATCTTCCGTACTTCCAAGCATCATACGGTGCGAAATAATATTCTCCACATCAATCCTGCCGCTTTCAATACAGGAGATTACAAAAGGCCATACATTCGGGCTACCCAGGGAACCCCTGATATCAATGCTGTTCGTGCTGATAAAATCCCAGTTGCACTCAGCCTTTGTACTGTCAAAAAAACCGCAGATACTGATACGCCCGCCCGGCGCCATCACGCTCTCACAGTCCCGGAAAACGCCGGAGGTTCCCGCGGCCACTACCACTGCGTCAATTCCATGGCCCCCTGTTTTTTCCAGAACAATCTCTTTCAGGTCTTCTTTCCGGATATTCACTGCCGCGTCTGTATACGCCCTGGCCCTTGCCAGACGCTCATCTCTGGTTCCAGAAATAATCACACATTTTGCACCAAATATTTTTCTGGCAATCTGCGCCGCAAGAAGCCCGATCGGTCCGGGGCCGATCACCAGTACATGATCTTCCGGTTTAATATCCGCCCGTTTCACGGCCTGCATTGCAATGCCGGCCGGCTCCACAAGCGCGGCCCAGTCCATACTGATTCCGCTTACCCTATGAAGGCTTGCTGCCGGAAACGTAATATACTGCGCATATCCGCCGTCCCGGTTCATCACTCCCGTCTCTGTCCGGTTTTCACATAAATGCGGCCTGCCCTCCTGACAGTATGAGCAGAACCCGCACCGCACCGTACACTCGCCTGTTACCTGATCTCCGACCTGAAATTCCTTTACGCCCGGGCCAACTTCCTCCACACATCCGGCCCATTCATGTCCCGGAACAATCGGAAGCTTCGCCTGTCCCGTTTTGTAATACTGCATCTCATTGCTCAGTATTCCGTAATCGGTTCCGCAAAGTCCCACTGCTTCAATCCGGATCAGAACCTCTCCCGGTCCCGGTTTTCTCACCGGTATTTCTTCCATCCCATACTGGAACGGCCCTCTTACTACAATTGCTTTCATCTGCAAAGCCTCCTGTCTCCTGCGTTATCAGTAAAGATTAAACGCCTCATGCCCTTCCCGCAGTGTGCCGTCTTTTTTGATAAAACACATATTGCCCGGGTACGGAGACATTTCCATATGGATATCTGAGAAATCCATGGGCTCCTTCCAGCCAACCGGCCCGTCAATCGGATCATGAAGATCTGCCACGCGGCTGTAATGAAGCGCATGCGCAATAATTCCGATGCCACGCTTTGCAAGCTGAGGCATAGTATAATGGATGTTATTGAGCCTCCACTCATTAATCATAGAGCCCCACAGAGTCTCCGTGGCAAGCAGCTGCTTGTTGCTCTTTTTCGAAACATCCACATAATCATCCAGAAACTTTTCAAATTTGGCGCGGTCTTCTTCATTGTCCACTGCCGGCCAGTAATACGGATGAATCATAAGCACGTCACAGATCGGCTCCACCCGCTCAATTCCCGGTTTTCCGTCGTCCGGACGAAGGCTGATTCCGGCCGGGGCAATTGCTTTTATTTCCTTGATCTGCCTGTAAATGCCTGCAAGCCACTGGAATTCATATTCCTCAATCATCCCGAGATTCTTGATTTCCGTTGTATATGAAAACGGCTCATTGACAATATCCCAGGCAATGATTCTTTCATCTGCCCTGTGTGCCCCAACAATATGATCCACATACCGCTCCATCAGATACGGCTGGTTCACATGGCTCGCTCCCGGATAAAAGCAGTCAATATATTCTCCGCCATTATCAAGAGGGTCTGCATGCCAGCGGTTTAAAAGAACCGGCACAACCTTGATGCCAAGCCCATCCGCGATTTGAAGTGTCTTCTCAAAATTGTTCTCAAATTTTTCCTGGTCCCTTGTCCATGCATGCATATCCAGCCAAATCCGGACTGTATTAAAATTCGGGAAATAAAATTTTCCTCTCCGAAGCTCCAGTTCCACTGTATCGGGCCTGTAGTACAGCCAGTTTTCAAAGCTGGAAGAGCCATAGCTCGGCTGATAATTAAACCCGCGTACCTTTGAAAAATCCGTCATTTTATTCACGCTTCCTTTCTTTCCTCGTTTATACAGGAATCCTTTTGTTCCTTTTTCTATTTCTTTTTCTGTTCCTTTTTATTACCCTTTTACCGCTCCGGCCGTAAGTCCCTGAACGATATACTTCTGTGCAAATATCAGAAACAGCGCTGCCGGTACTGTCGCAAGCGTCGCCGCAGCCATCATTGCACCCCATTCCACGGAAAACTGCTGCGAAAACTGGCTCAGCCCCACGCTCAGCGTCTTCACCGCATCAGACCGGATAAAGACACTGGCAAGCATGTATTCATTCCAGGAATAGATAAATGCGATAATCCCCACACTGGTCAGCCCCGGAGCTGAAATAGGAATCACCAGGAGCAAAAACGCCTTGAACTGCCCGCAGCCGTCCATCACAGCCGATTCCTCAATCTCATACGGAATCGTTGCAAAAAAGCTTTTCATCATGTAAATACAGATCGGCAGATTGATCGCTGTATACGCAATCATCAGAGACGGCAGCTTATCATATAAGCCGATTCTCCTGATGACCATGAACAGCGGCATCAGCAGAAGTATGGCCGGCACCATCTGTACCATGTAGAGCAAAATACTGAACAGCTTCACAGGCCTTCCGCGAAATCTCGTCAGCGTATACCCTGCCAGCGCTGCCGCAACAACGGAAATAATAGTCACAGCACCACTTACAATTACGCTGTTTATAATATTTGTCACAAAATCTGTATTTTCAATCACATAAACAAAATTGTTCCAGGTCGGATTGCGCGGAAGAAAGGAAACGCCCCCATACAGCTCCGCGCTTGTCTTAAAAGACGTTGTCACCATGGACATAATTGGCAGCAGCAATACCGTCAATGCAAGGCAGAGCACCACATAAACCCATCCGTTTTTCTTTTTCATCTGGCCAGCGCCTCCAATCGTTTTATTTCAGCACGGGCTGAAGCTGCTTTCATCATTGAGTAACACAGTACAAGCAATGCAATCAACACCATCATCAAGGTTGCTATGGCAGAGGCATAGCCAATCTTCCCGCGGTAGATCGCAGTATAATAAGAAAGAATAGACACTACGTATGTACTCTGCGACGGACCGCCCTGCGTCAGAAGGTAGATATTGTCATACGAAAGACTGTTGAACGTCCAGAGAAGCTGGAGCGCAATTCCCATCATGGAAACCGGCCGCAGCAGCGGCAGCGTGATATAGCGGAACACCTGAAACGAATTTGCCCCGTCCATATAAGCCGGTTCGTACATGTCTGTGCCAATTGACTGCAGGCCTGCCAGTAAAATAACCATCATAAACGGGTAAGTCTTCCACACACCCGACATAATAACCGTTACCCTCGCAAGCTGCGCGGAAGATAAAAACAGGATCGGGGAATCGATCAGATGAATGCGCATGAGGAACTGATTTACAATGCCAAACTGGTCATTCAGAATCCAGCGCCAGCACTGCGTTGCAACCACAGTAGGAATGACCCACGGTGCCAGTGCCAGGGTTCTGAAAACCGCTCTTCCTCTGATATTCCTGTTCAGCAGCATGGCCAGCGCCAGGCCCAGTACATAGCTGACCATGACAACAACAACTGTGTAAAACAGTGTAAATCCCATGATTCCCCAGAATTCACTGTCCTGAAAAATGTCGATGAAATTGCGAAGCCCTACAAACTTTCCGCTCTTGGGCTTTGTATAATTCTTGTTTGTAAACGACAATACCAATCCATAAACCAGCGGGAATCCATTAATCATTAAAAATAAGAGCGTTGCCGGTATCAGCATGTAATATCCCGTCAGTTCACGTTTTGCTATTAATTTCTTACTCATATTTTGTACCAAACCTTTCGGGCCTTTTTGCATGAAGAGCTTTCATTTATTCTGCATCTTCAAATGCCTGCTGAATCAGTGTTTCTATTTTGTCTTCAATTGCTGCATTGTCCGTGTTTCCCGTTACAACCTCCTGCAATGCCATGCCAAGATAATTTTCACCTTCAATTACAGACCATGCCTCATACAGGTTTGCATTCGGCCATACCGGGACAGTACCGCAGGGAACTGCATTGTCAACGCAGCTCTTGATATAGTCTTTCGACTGATAGAACTCGTCTGCAAGCATTGATTTCACGGACGGATAACCGTTAATTCCACCTGTCGTAAAGAGCGAATTCATATGCTCAATCCACCATTTGATGAATACTTTACATTCTTCCGGATATTCTGTCTGGCTGTATGCCACAATCGGATTTACCCACATCAGTGTACGCGGCTGCGTTCCCTGCGTGCCGGAAATACACGGCATCACGCGCAGCGTATCAGCGACCGGATCGCCTGAATTGTACACCGTTGTCCGGAGCGCACCGTAGCACATTGCTGCCTTTCCTGACAGCAGCATAGAATCCACATCAGATTCTCCGAAGCTTGCCGTTGATTCTGCAATGTATCCGTTGTCATACAGGGTGCGGATATAATCGAGAACTCCGTCAATCTTTTCATTTGCAAAATCCGGAACTGCATTCTCATCTGTGATACCCACGCCATTTTCAAACATCATACTCAAAAATACCTGTGCGCCGTCTCTGTCGCCGGAGAACACGAGCGGAATCATCTCTGTCTCTGTCTTGATCTTCTCACAGACTGCCAGAAATTCCTCCCAGGTTGTCGGCATTTCCTCAATTCCCAGTTCCTCAAACACATCCGCCCGATAGGTAATGCAGCGCGGATCACAGATCCACGGAATTCCCGCCTGCATGCCGTCATACTGATGGAGTGCGATGCTTCCCTCCGGGAATTCATCAATAAATCCCTCCTGCGTCCACTCCTCCACAATGGAGGTCAGATCTACAAGCTCATCCATGGCTGCATACTGTGTGGACTGTGAAAATCCTCCGGTACTGATATCCGGAGCTGCACCGCTCGTAACGGCTGTCAGGAAATTCTGATAAAAATTGTCCCATGGAATCATCTGCGCAGTCACATGGATGTCCTCATGCTCCTCATTAAACTGTTCCACCAGTTTATTCACAGCCGCTGGATACAAATCGCTTCTTCCCCACATCATATCCCAGAACACCAGCTCTGCCGGCTCCCCGGCCTCTGCCCATACCGTTGTTCCTCCAACCATTCCCGCCAGAAGCCCTGCACAGATCATACTTCCAATTACCTTTGCTCCTTTTTTCATTTTTTGCCCTCCTTATATAGTTTTCCTTTTTTGCAAGACGCTCCATAACCGTTTTCGTCATTTTGTATGAAGTCTGTCTTGCTGGTACTTTTATTATCATGGAATCTTTGCTATTTTTCCATCTGCTTTTTTTAATATCATTATGCATTTTTTAATATTTTCACAGCAAAGACCTCCGGAGCCGACTAGCCCGGAGGTCTTTTTCAAAAAATAATATATTTATGCAAATTCCGAATCTTCTGTTCCCATCCTTTCAAAAATACTGTTTTAAATCCCCGGCTGTAAAACCCGTTGTTTTTTTCAATACTTTATAAAAATAAGACAGATTCGAATAGCCGACAAGCGCACTGATTTCTTTTATGGAATGTTCGTTTTCTTTCATCAGACGAATCGCCTTTCGCACCCTTGTATCCGTCAAAATCTCCACAAAAGTAGTATTTTTCTCCTGTTTCAGCAGACGGCTCAGATAAAAATAACTGATGCCGACTGCCTGCGCTGTTTCTTCCAGGGAAATATCTCTTGTATAATTTTCATAAATATAAATAAGGGCCTTTGTAACATATTCATTCGAGCTGACCGATGCATGATAGCCATACCGGTAGCACTCCCTGATCCGTTTTTCCACCCATGCAAGGAGCCCGTCTACTGACTGTATTTCTGAAAAGCTTCCCCAGATCATACAGTATCCATTTGCCCCTTCTCCTGCAAATAATTCTGCATTCTGTTCTAATTCAATAAGCAGCATTGCTGCTTTTACTTTCCACTCCTTTAACGTGTCGGTATCCTCTGTTAGAACTCCTGACGAGATCCTTTTCCTGACCGATATAATGCATTCCTCCAGCTTTCCCGCTGCCAGAAGCCGGGATGCCCCCGCCGCTATATCGCTTAATTCATTGTATACTTTTCTTGTCTCATGATAATGAAATACTGCGATTCCAGGCGTATCTCTACCCTGCAGCACAATTCTGATTTCCCGTATCCCATTTACAAACTGTTCTTTTTCCTGTTTCAGACGGCTAATACTGACAAAAGCTTCGATCTGTTCTTTCTTCAGGCGGTTAATCCCAATGGTCAGCGTCCGGATCGCCCACTGTTCGCAGGCAGCCTCTCCAACCCCTTCCTCCGGGATCAGAAACATAAAATAAATGCCTCTGTGCTCTACTCCAATGCAATTACAGAAATTCCGGCAACATTCCAGAATCCGCTCCCCCAGGCTGCCCAGGCTCTGAATCGCATTGCCATGGCCCCCAAACAGTTTCCAGGCTGCAAAAATTCCACCGCGTTTTGCGTCCGGATAGCTCTCCAGAAGCCACTCGTAGCATTTTTCATCCTGCTCTCCCAAAAGAAGCGATAACAGCCATTTTTCACCTGCAACGTCATAAAAGTGTCCCGCAGCCGTCTGTTCCTTTTCCCGCTCTCTCTTCAGCAGCTTCCGGCTTTCAAGCTTTGCAATTGCTTTTCGCAGCGCCTCCTCCAAAGCCGGCCTGCCGCTTGGCTTTAACAGATAGTCTGTCGCCCCCAGCTGAAGCGCCTTCTGCATATAAGAAAAATCGCTGTAAGCCGAGTTAATAATGATTACAAGATCAATCTTTTTCATCTGCAAAACTTCAATAGATTCCAGCCCGCTTAAACCAGGCATATTGATATCAACAATTGCAATATCCGGCCGGTAGCGTTCCACATTTTTTACAAGGCTCACCCCATCGCAGGCGCTGGGCAATATCGTGATCTCCAAGTCCATATTTTTTATTTTATGCTCCAGCGTACGGCATTCTACTTCCTCATCATCTGCAATCATAATCTTATACATGGTACCCTCCTGACGGTTCTGACTGCTTCCTGCAGTTCCCGATTTCCCCGCATGGAATCCTCAGTGTCACCTTTGTCCCCTGATTTTTGGCGCTTTCTATTGTCAGCGACGCTGCTCCTTTATAAAACATCCGCAGCCTCAAATATACATTGCCAAGCCCTATCTTCATTTCTTCCCCGGAATACTGCTCCATATGAGAACGCAGCGTTTCCAGCTCTGCTCCATTCATACCTGTTCCATTATCCGCCACGCTGATATAGCCGCATGCTTCCTCTGGGCAATAGCACGTTTTAATCAGGATTTTTGCTTTTCCTTTCTGCCTGTCCACTCCATGGATAATCGCATTTTCTACTAACGGCTGCAGAATAAGCGACGGTATTTTTACATGATGAAATACTTCATCCAGTTCAAATTCAAACAGGATCTTCTCCCCATATCTCTGTTCCTGAATAAACACATAATTACCCAGTTCCTCAATTTCCCTGAACAGCGGAACCGGCTTTCCTGAAAAGTCCAGGCTGAATCGAAACATCCTTGCTGCGCTCAGCAACAGCTGTTCTGTTCTCTCTGCATGCTCCATATATGCGTTATCTGCAATCATATTCAGAATATTAAACAAAAAATGCGGATTAATCTGCATCTGCAGCTCTTTAAACTTGCTTTCCTGCAACAGTCGGTGTACCCGTGCATTTTCCTCTACCATTTCAATCTGCTGTTTCAGCTGCCCTACCATATCATTGAAAACTTCAGTTAAAAGTTTAATTTCTCCTATCATTCTTTCGGAGATTACAATTGGCGCGACCTCGCGCAAGCCATTACTGCCAATCTGCTCTGCCTTCTGTATCAGCGCATAAATAGGACGTGAAATAGCCCTTGAAAATCCCTGGATCTGAAAAAACATACACAGACAAATCATCAGAAAAATCACGACAAAAATCCGGTTAAACTGTCTGCTCCTTTTTTCCATTTGTACATAAGCGGAATCAAGGTAGGAAAGCTCCATACGGTTCAAAATTTTGGCTTCCTCGCCTAAAGAAGAGCCTACATTTTCTATTTCCTCCAGCTTCTGATGAAATGCCTGAAATGTATCACCCCCTCTGGCCGGATTATGTTCTGTATGGATGGAAAGCAGTTCTTTTCCGAGCGCCTCCGTTATTTCCGCAACATCCTGGATCTGCCGCAAAAGCGCCAGCTCATGCTCTTCTCCATATACAGCTGTAAGCGCCTCCTGCATTTTTCCTATATAGCTCTGTGCCATTTCATAGTAACCGTTATCCTCATATCTTGCATAAAACTGCACGTTTTCATTCATCTGGTCCAGGTCTTCGCTGAATGTATTAAGCAGAATCAGCCTTTGAATAGCAGTTTTATACTGGTAGCCATATGCCGTATGAAAAACAAGTGTAAACAGACAAACAAGCAGTGAAAAACCCGTCACCAGAATAAAATACCCTGCCAGCCGGTCTTTCATTGAATTTTGCTGTTGCTGCGCCGCACCTGCCGTTGTTCCTTTCCACATGTTCTCTTAATTCCTCCCCTGTTTTTTCAAATATTCCTCTGCTTCGTCCGCCGTCAGGCAACTCACTTTCGTATAAATCTGCGGCTCCTGCTTCTGGCCCGGCTGATATTCTTTCAAAAACCGGACCGCCTCATATCCCATACGACTGCTTTCCTGTATTATGGTCGCTGTATAAATACCCCGGCGCACAAAATCAAGAACGGTATCCTCATCATCAAATCCAATCAGAATCTTTTCCCCGCTGTTTTTGTTATTTTCGAAAAAAAGCCCGACCTGTAAGGTCGATGCCGTTTCTGTACAGAAAATTGCATTGATCCCCTGGTCATTTGCAATCAGTTCTTTCAAATGCTGCTGAATTTTTATTTTATCCGCATCGCTCTCAAAAATTTCTGCAACTTCCGCATGTTCCATCGTGGCAATTGCATCGCAAAATCCATTTACACGCTCCTGCTGATTCGCGTAAGCAAGCTTTGAGGTAAATACTGCCGTCCGCACCTTTCCTCCTGCTGCTTCGGCCATCTTTTCCGCTGCTATCCACCCCGCCTGATAATTATCACTGCCAATGTAGCAGGTTCTGCCGCTTTCCTCTGCATCCGTGTCAATCAATACGACCGGAATACCCTCTTTTTCTATCTGCCGTATTTTATCATTTAATTCTGCCGACTGCGGTTCCCCCAACGTAATAATCCCGTCAATATCCATATACCTTGCAGCATCCAGCAGTTTCATCTGTTCTTCCAGCCGGAACCGTTCAAATGTACAATATTTTGTATACACGCCAAGCTCCCCGCTGGCCTTTTCTATTCCTGTCCTTACCTTTGCCCAGTATGTCTGTCCCGGATTTATAATGCATACAAATTTCTTCTCCTCTTCCCGCACGGCAGCCGGCACATAGAGCAGGCAACCCAGAATTACGCCGAGTATTACAGCAAAACCACATATCGCAATGATAGAACGTTTCATATTGCAATCTCTCCATTTCCGTCTGTTTTAGAAACAGTATAGCAAAAAAAATTGTCATATTCCATACTGCCGCAGCCATCGCAAATTTTTACCGGAATGTCAAAATATTGCACAGGAAACGCAAATTGCAACTCTGTTTTGCAAATATCTTGAATTGTGAATCCTCCGGATCATACTTAAAATTGTTTTATCACAAATGAAGGAGGAACAAACCAACATGAAACTCAAATCAAACACATTTATTTCCGCCGCAGCACTCCTGTTTGCTTCTGCGCTTCTTCCCTTTTCCGGTATTTCTGCGGCTGAAGCAGCGGCTGCGAAAGGAGGCGTCATTACCGCTGCCAATCCTGATTCCAGAACAGGATTTACCACAACCTTTACTTACGTGGATCGGGAAGCCACAAATGTACAGCTTACCGGAGGTTTTATGTTTTACGTAACAAATGACCCAAAGGTATATGCCAATGGCTTTACTCTGACCGGAAACGATAATGTAACAAATTATTATTATGAACCGCAGGAATGGGAAAAGGATCTGAATTTAAGCCATGTCTCTGACGCCGGCTACACAACTGATATGACATGTGATGACAAAACGGGCGAATGGGTTACTTCCCTTGATCTGCCCTGCGCTTCTTATCTCTATCAGTACAAGGTTTCCTATGATGGAGGAGAAACGTATGAGACGATTGCAGATCCCGCCAACCCGGCAAAATGCAATGAATTCGGCGCCAATCAGACGAGAAGCCAGTTTTACGTACCATTCGATGCTGAAAAACAAAATCCGTCCGACGACTGGTCATGGCTTACTCCGTTAGAGGATTCCTCCGCCCGGGGGCAGATTGTTTATACCAGCTATACCGGTTTTGACGCAAAAGAACAGCCGCTTGAAATCTATCTTCCGGCAAACTATGATCCGGACCGTGAAGAGCCCTATAAGGTTCTCTATCTCTCCCACGGAGGCGGCGGTGAGGAAGGCGACTGGTTCTATCAGGGAAATGCCGCAAATATTATTGACCGTGCGATCAGCAGCGGCTCCTGCGAAGAATTTCTCACCGTATGTATGAACAACAGCCGGATTGTTGTAGAAAAATCTGACCAGTACCCGGATTGGGATTATGACGCTGTATACGATAATATAAAAGATTATTTGCTCCCTTATATCGAGGAAAATTATAATGTCTCTTCTTCTGCCGCAGACCGCGCGCTGGCCGGTCTGTCAAGAGGCGCTAAAAATATCTGCCTGATCTATTATAAGGAGCCGGAGCTTTTCGGATATTATGGTCTGTTCAGCGGCACAATGGCAGGCGACTGGCCGACAGCTGATGATTACAGCAGCTACAAAAATACAAATCTTTATCTCGCAGCCGGATTTGCCGACCACATGATGATGCATGTCAGCTACCACACCGAAACAGACAAAACTCTGATCGGATTAAAAGAGTTGCTTGACGCCAATGAAATTCCATATAACAACGGACACGACTATGTGACCGTACAGGGCGGACATGACTGGTTCACATGGCCACAGATCCTGAAAGACTATTTAGAAACCACACTCTGGAAATAATAAAAAAGAAACCTTCGCAAAAGGGCAACCCGGACTGTCACGCCGGATTGCCCCCATGCTGATATGTTTCAAAAATAGTCTGTGGGTTTTCATAGTAAAAACTGCCGTTGTAATCCTCAATCAGATCGCTCGTTTTGGAATGATACGCTGCAATCAGAGCATCTATCACTTCTATCACTTCTATCTCCTCTTCTCTCGCAATCATGAGAATCAGTCTTTTATATACCTTTCCAATATCCCAGTGCGTCGGAACAGAATACTCACAGATGGAAATATTGTCAAAGCTTCCGCAGGGAATCCCGCGCTCTTCTATAAAATCATCGCTGACTCGGTCAATATTGTCGCTGTGATAAACATCCGCCAGATCATATATTTTCTCAAGCGTCGCCTTCCCGAGATAGTCCACAATATCCACCGGCCTGTTCTTCGTCCCTCTCGCAATATAGGCGATCAGGCTGCAGGTAAAAACAGGTCGTTTGATTTTTTATCTTCTCTTCCGGTCATCACCAGGCACCTCCTCACAGCTCACAAAACTCAGGCATTTCAAAGCATCTTCTGTACAGAAATTAATCTGATGCGTCGGATACTTAAATTTCGCAAGCACCCAGAACTGCTCCCTTGTAATAATGCCTTCTACGTAATCTGAAATAAAATTGTAGATCTGGTCATTCGCCATTGCGCCTATTACAACATCATAATCATGTGCCTGACCGCTGCGGCATGATATAATAAAATCAAGCCACGCATCTGTCATTGTTTTAAATTCTAAAATTTTCAGCTTTTCATTCAAAAGCAGGCCATACGTATTGATCTTCGGTGTATCATACCGCTTTGCCCAGCGCTATGCCTGTTCCTTTATCACTGTACAATAAAACCCGGTTCCGAAATCTTTGGTATTTCTTCCCCTTATAATCCTGGGAAGCTGAACCTCTGTATGACTTCCATGATAAACCAGCATCCTGCCCATTTCATTTTACCCTTTCAGTCCGCGCGACTGCCTGTCCATATCTTCTATCACAATATCATAAATCTCTCCCAGGGACGCGCAGTATTCCAGCGCCTTCCACGGTTCATTCGTATGAAAATGAATCTTAATCAGCTCCTCATCCCCAACTGCCAGCAGGCAGTCTCCCTTGAAATGATTTACAAAGTAATCGTTGATCTCATCTTCATCAAGATTTTCGCCTTCGATCAATAATTGTGTATCGTATCTGAATTCTAACATCTTTCTTCCTCCTCGGATTCTGTATCCGTTCCTGCTTTAATCGCGTTTTAATTCGGCAATCGCGCCATAATGTAAAATTTCAAACTCTGGCGGGGCGATTTCGGCCAGTAATTTTTTATGTTCTTTTTCCCACATGGCAATCTCTGCATCTGCAAGCGAAGCCCCAATTCCACGGCATGCTTTCATTCTGCCATTCCAGCTGTCCCGCGTAAAGGAAACTTTTATCGGGTATTCTTCCTGCCAGACAAGATGAAATTTTTCTTTGTAGCAGTCCGGTATGTCGATCGGATGTATCGTTTCTCCCGCGCCGCTCCATTTCGGACTGTATTTCAATACCAGCTCTTCACTTGCGCCTGCAATTTTATCTTCAAAAGGCAGCCAGGCCATATATAAAACAAGTACGCTTCCGCCAGGCTTCAGCATACGGTAAAGCTCCGGCATAATCTTCCTGTGATCAAAGTACCAGAAGCACTGACAGGCAGTAATGACGTCAAAACAGTTATCTTCAAAATCCATCTTCTCGGCTGGAACTGCAAAATATGCAATATCCATGCCCTTTGACAGCGTCTCGGCCTGTTCAATCTGTTTTTCTGAACTGTCTACACCCGTCCATTTCGCGCCATAGCGATACATATTGCGCGGCAGCACGCCTGTCCCTGTCCCAAGGTCAAGCACCTTCTGTCCGTTTATGCACAAACCGCGGCCGATAATTTTTTCATAAAACTCCGACGGGTAAATGTCCCGGAACTTCGCATAATCCGCCGATACTCTGCCCCAGTCAAACGGCTTCCCGCCGTCTATATTCTCATCAGTGATTTTCAATTTATCCCCTCCTGACACTGATAATTTATCACCAATCCGGATTTTATTCAATGTCAGTTTATCAGGAACAAAGAGTTTCAGATGCAAAATGCAGCATAGAGCGGAACCGTTTTTTTACCGTCCTCGAATCCGAAGTTTTTGGCAGAAAGCTTGATCGCATAGGAAGGCCTGTACGTCGCCATATAAACGTTCAGACTCTTGGCTCTTGTATTGTCCGCCGCTTTTACTTCAATGGGAATCAGTTCCCCATTTCTCTGAATAATGAAATCAATCTCCGCTCCCCGCTCGGATTCCCAGTAGTACGTACGGTATCCGTTTATGGTAAGCTGTACCTGCACATAATTTTCAGTCATTCCGCCTTTAAAATCATTCAGTTCTTCCACCATGTAAAGAATATCATTTGCCGCCAGATCCTTTTTAGAGCACAAAAGTCCCATATCTGACACATATATTTTAAATGCATCAATGTCCCGGTAATTTTCAAGCGGTTTTTTAATCTGCTCCACCTTATAAACCTGCGATACAATACCGGACAGACAAAGCCATTCGATGGCATTCTCAAATTCACTGGCCCGGCCTCCCTTTTTTAGCAGTTTGTACTGAAAGCGGCTTCCGGTATTTTCTCCATCTTTTTTCTGTCAACACCCTGTATTATTTCATATTGGTAATAAATGCGTAAATCCACGAAACTGGCGGAAAAGCACTACAAGATAATCGAACAATAGACCACATCTGCCGAAGATGTAATTTTGGTAGTTGCCTTAGTAGCCGTTGGTCTTGTATTCAATGCGTCCGGCGTAAAATACGTATTGTTACAGTTATTCAATAAGATTATCGGAGTGTAAAACTGGTATTGCTATTGTGCGGACATTTACATATAATAGAAATAGATGGAAACACTACTCACGAAAGGAGATGTTTTATATGGCTACAAAATCAGCAAATTTATATGCAAGGATTGAACCAGATGTCAAAGAAAAAGCAGAAAGTATCCTGTCTACACTTGGTATCCCTGCTTCCAGTGCTATCAATATGTTTTATAAACAGATTATCTTACAGAGAGGACTTCCGTTTGAAGTAAAAATACCATCTGCCAGACCTGTTGACATCAGCACATTATCAGAAGCAGAGTTCAATGAAGAATTGGAGAAAGGTTATGCGGATATGCAGGCTGGACGGACAAAAAATGCGAAGAAAGCCTTTGCGGACATTCGTAAGGATTATGGCTTATGATATATGAAGTAGAGGTATCCGAACAGGCTGACAGTGATTTGAGAGGAATTTTTGAATATATTGCTTTTGAATTACAATCGCCTGAAAATGCAAACGGACAACTTGACCGTCTGGAAGAACAGATATTAAGTCTGGATACTATGCCGGAGCGTTATCGACAATATGAAAAAGAACCGTGGAAAAGCCGTGGACTTCGTGTATTACCTGTAGATAATTATGTGGTACTTTATATTCCAGATAGCGATAAAAAGGTTGTAACAATTCTTAGAGTAATGTATGCCGGAAGGGATATAGACAATCAGTTAAATCTCCACACAAAGCAATAAAAGATACGATTTAAAGCAGTCTTTCATTTATGATCGACTGCTTTTTTCATACTCAAAATTAAAAAGAAAGGACTGAATTACTATGGAAGAATGTAGCGTATTGATTGAAACTACCTTTTGCTGGCGACATTGTAAGGCCAACCAGTGTTAGACGTTTGAATAAACTTTACTTTGCTTACACGGATTTATCGCCAGAGGTTCAGCAGGCATACAATGACTTGATTCCCTATTGTGGTGGTGTTAAGAATCTATTGCAGAAATCATATTGCAACAAACGCTGGTATCTGTGAGGTACTGCGTTAAGGGCTGGCAGATCAGCACCGCCACTGGTGCTACTGTCAGCTTTTCTCTTGCAAAGTGACTTATAAATGAAGATGGCTACTATGTGGATATACAGGCTTCCTGTTCCTCAACCGCAACGGCTTACCGAAAACCACTGCCAGTTATGACAGCATGGTGCGTGGACTGATTAAGAAGTATAACAAGACACATTCTGAATCTGAACAGCTTCCGACAGTTACACCACATTTATTCCGGCATACCTACTGTACTAATATGGCGAATAAAGGCATGAATCCATAGATATATCGGCATTTACCAACTTATGAAAAGATAGTCAGAAATTTAGTGTATTTTTCAACCGAATATCGATTATCCTATTTCTCCAGCAAATTGCTCACAATCTGCTGCCTGGACCGCTCCTGCCGGAGCTCCTCCAGGCACAGGCTCCCCCTGTTCCTGCCCATCCGGTCCAGAAACAGAATCTTATTGCACAGGCTCCCCAGCTCGTCCGCGTCCGGCGAAATCAGGAGCACGCAGGCGCCTTCCTCGAGAAGGCTGTGAATCTCACGGTATACTATGCTGTGCGTCCACATGTCGATGCCGAGCGTCGGGTGTACGATCACGTATATCTGCGGCTTGAGGATTCTGCATTTTTGCAGCGCCAGCAAAAATGCCTGCAGATGCGACAGCGCCGCAGGCAGCATCCCGCCGTCTACACCATCCATATCCCTGAAACAGTTTTCACTGATATAGTCCTGCACCTCCTTTTGCATTTTTCCGTACCGCCGCCCCATAAGCAGCGGTGTAAAAAAGTTCACGCTCTCATACAGCTTCATTGTGGGGAAAAGTGCCGTATGGTACGGTGCCTCCGGGATCAGCACAATCCCGTTTCGAAGCGCGTCCGCGGCGCCTGAAAATTTCTTTTTCTCCTGCTTTACGTAAAGGCTGCCGCCCTGCAGCGGCCTGAGCCCGAACAGGGCCTCCGCAATCGCCAGGCGCGCATGTTCTTCCTGCACCGCCAGCCCGACCGCCTCGCCCCGGTGCAAAGTCACCGTAAGCTTCCTCGCAAACGGTGCAATCTCCACCTCCTCCAGGCGGTACAGCTCTTCCCCGGTTTCGATGACCGGCTCCGGTTCCTTCGGCGCAGCGTTCCCGGCAAGCAGCCGGATTACCGCGGTATCGGAAAACTCGTCCTGAAACAGAACCCGCACGATCCTGCCTGCCTTTAATACGGCCGTCCGCCTCGCCTCATGTAAAATCGAATCGATTCCCTGCTGCACATACACAACCGCAATTCCGGCGTCAGTCATGCGCCTGATCAGGTCTGACAGACGCCTGTACTGGCTCTCCGTATATCCCGCCGTAATGCAGTCGAGAATCACCATGCGCGCCCCGGATACAAGCGCCCGCGCCAGCAAAGCCAGATGCGTATCCGCCTTATTCAGCGCAGCAACCGGGGATTCCAGATCCAACCCCACGTCCCACTTTGCACAAATATCCCGGATCCTCCTGCGCAGTTTCTTCTGCGTCCTGATCAGACCGTATTTTTGCATAAACACAGGCAGCCCGATATTCTCATATAGATCCATGCTTTCAATCAGGCGGCTGTGGTAATTCATATACATGATGTGATGCTTCACTAATGCATCCGTATCGCGCATACGGACAGCTTCGCCATCCAGATAAACAGTGCCGGAATCCGGCTGGCACAGCCCGCACAGCAACTTCGCCAGAGCGGTTTTCCCGGACTGGTTCTGCCCCACAATACCGAGCAGCTCTCCCTGATAAATAGTAAGCTGAATATCCTCCAGAATTGTCTCACACGAAAGATTCACATGCTCCAGCCTCAGAAATTCATATCTCATTTACTTTTTCCTCAATTGACCTTGCCCAGCGCTCATCCACCGCGGGAACCGTCACCTCCACATTTGTGCCGAATCCCTCCGTGCTGGAAAAATACAGGCCAAAGGTTTCCCCAAAATACAGCTTGATCCGCTGATCCACATTGTAAATTGCCATGCCGCGCTCCGTCTGCGGCCTGATCTTGTCTGCCGTAATGTCATTCAGCCATTTCACCGTTTCCGTCGTCATCCCGCAGCCATCGTCCGAAATATGCAGAATCACCCGCTGATCGGAGCGCTCCATGCGCACCTGGATCCTGCCCTTGCCTGTTTTCTGTGTCAGGCCGTGGCTGATCGCATTTTCAATCAGCGGCTGCAGTGTCATTTTCGGAATATAGAGGTTCTCCAGATCAATTTCCTCCTTTTCGATCAGATACTCAATCGAAAACCGGTTTTGAAAACGGTACTGCTGAATCAGAAAATAATGCCTGATATTATTCACTTCCTCCGCCAGCGTCACCATACGTCCCTTCTGGCTGATGCTGTAGCGGAAATAGGCCGCCAGGGCTTCCGTCATATTGGCGATCTCCATCTCCCCGTCAATATACGCCTTGCCACGGATGGACTCCAGGGAATTGTACAGAAAATGCGGCTTGATCTGCCCCTGCAAATACCGGATTTCCGCTTGCCGGATCAGCATGTCCGCCTGGTATCCCTTTTCATAATTAATAATAATGCTGTCAATCAGCCCTTTCAATTCACTGTCAGGCATGACTGCCGCAATCTCGTTCAGCGTCAGCTGCTTCTTCTGAAAACCGAGAAGCAGGTTCTTCCTTTTTCGTAACGGAACCATAAATAAAACAATAAAAACAAGCAGAACGGCTACTGCGCTCAGAAAACGGACGCATGGCCCGCACAGCGCGGCCATCGTCTGCACCAGCAGCAGGATGCCAAATCCAATGCTGCACTGAAACAAATGAAAGCAATTTTTTCTGTTTTTCATAAATGTATTTTCCTGTATTCCTTCGGTGTGATTCCAACACGTTTTTTGAACTGTTTACTGAAATGGCGTTCATCATCGTATCCTACGAGACGCGCAATCTCGGAAACATGGTAATTGATATTTTTCAGAAGCTGCTTTGCCTGCTCCATCCGGTACTCGATCAGGAAATTGATAACCGTATCTCCCGTTTCTTTTTTAAATAAAGTTCCAAAATACACTGGGTTCAGCGACACCTGCTCTGCAAGCTCCTCCAGGGACAGCGGATGCATGTAATTTTTATAAATATAATCTTTTGCCCTTTTTATCACCGCGCTCTCACAGATTCTGTGTTTTTCCCGGATGCCGTCCACATCCCTTTTCAGGCCTTTTTTCAGCTCTTCCTGCAGCTCCTGCAGTGTATTGCAAAACAGATAGTCTTCGGTAAGCTCCGTCTGATATCCTTCTGCCTCATAAATTCCCTGCACAGACCGCAGATACACCCGCGTAATTTCTTCCGCCACCCGATATAAGACAGACGCGTCCCGGGGATATTCTCTGCGCACTCCTTCATACGCTGCGTCCACGCACCTCTCCAGCTGCTCATAATCAAACACCTCGGCAGCCCGTTCCAGCTGCCGGATTTGCACCTGATCAAGAAGACACCTTTTTTCTTCCCGGAATTCATTCCGGATGATCAGCTTATTGCACCCCAAAAGCAGTCTCTCTTCCAGCGCCCCGCGGGCCGAAACAGCAGATTTCCAGATTTCTTCCTCCTCCGTAACTGCGCATCCGGCCCCGACCGTAACCTGGCAGAGCTTCATTTTCATCAGTTCATTCCGAACCTGATGGAGCGTGTCCTGAAGCGCCGCTTCGATTCTCATCCATTCCTGCGCCGGATAATGCAGGAGAAACTGCTCCCCGTGGGTCTGTTCCACAGAGCTGCACACAGGCTCTGCCGCCTGCTTGATCTTTTCACAGACACACTTCATGCAGTTTTCCCGGTAGACTGCCACAACGCCTTCCTCCTGCACGTCCAGAAGCACGTGAAGAACCCGGAATTCTCCGTCCAAAAGCACAGAAAACCCTTCCGTCTTTTCCGGCGCCAGGTGTTCCTCCCGTCTGCCTGGCGGCAGCACAAGCTTCCGCAAAAATTCTTCCTTCAGCTTTCTTTTCGCATCGTTCATATCCTCAAGCAGCTGTGTCCGGGCCTCCTGCTCCTCCTGAACCGTCCGCTGCTCCTCGACAATTTTCCGGAGAACGCCCTGCAGCTCTTTCTGATTGATCGGTTTGAGGATATAATCGCTCACCCCGTATTTGATTGCTGTCTGTGCATAAGAAAAGCAGTCAAATCCGCTGATCACAACAAAGTGAACCGGTTGCTCCTGATACAGCTCTCTGCTTCTTCGAATCAGTTCAAGTCCGTCAATCCCCGGCATGCGGATATCGGTAATCACAATGTCAGGCCGTTCTGTCTGAATACATTCCCACGCGTCAAGGCCGTCCGAGGCAAGCCCGGCCAGCTCGATCCCAAACTCCTCCCACTGTACCATTGCCGAAATCATCTGACAGATATACGGCTCGTCGTCCACCACAATTGCTCTCAACATAGCTTTGTCACCCTGACCTCTCCTTCAGAATTGAGGTTGTGAAACTGTTTTGAAAAAGGACGCCCCTGGAAAAGCATATAAAAACGGGGTTCCGACGCAAACAAGTCACCCCTTATTTTATATGCTTTTCCAGGGGACTGACTTTGAAAAACAGCTTCACAAACGCCTGCAGGCAGACAGTACGCCTCAAATGAGCGGTACCATCTGCCTAAACCTTACTTTATATGATGTTCTTTGTCAAAAAATATCTGTGCTTTTCTATCTGTACCTCTATTTTTCTGCGGCATATTCCTCCGCTGCCTCTACGACCCAGCGCATGTGCTCGGCCGGTGTGCTCTCTTCGATGGAACAGTCGGCAGAAAGAATCAGACCCTGGTCTCCGGCCTCCCGGATAATCCGCTTCGTCTCGTCTTTAATGCTCTGCCTGTCCCCGCAGTACAGAATGCCTTCCGGGTTCCGGTCAAAGCCTCCCATGACATTTGTGCCCGGTTTAAAATAGCTGCGCCCCTGTCCAAGCGTCATTGCCTCAGGATAAACGCCCCAGTTCACGGTTTTGTAATCCAGATCCTTCCATACCTCCATATGGTTCGGTTCATTTGCCCAGGAGCACATATGAATGATATTGTTCTCATAGCGGTCGTTCGCTGCTTTGAGGTAGCGCTCGTCCCATGGATGCAGGATTTCCATATACTCTTCAACAGAAAAACGCCATTTTTCACCGTTTTGCAGGGAAAGAAACAGGCCGTCAATTCCGGTCTTTGCCTTCAGCTCATCCATCAGCAGCTCGTGATCTTCCATGATCACATTCATCGCATGCTTCATGCACTCCGGATTTTCCCGGTACAGCTTATGGAAGTACCAGTGTCCGCCAACCTTTCCGGGCATCGTATGCCGGATTGTCGAAAACGGGGAATAAAACATGTAGAACATCGGGACGTCCGGCAGCGCCTCTGCCATACGCGCGGCGCGGTCTACCTGGCCCGCGATATAGTAATCATCCTTTTTGTGCGGCCGGATTTTTCCCCAGTCCTCCGGCGTCAGAAGCGGTCCTGCCCAGTGAAAATGCATATATCCGTCTATTCCGATACAATACAAATCCATGTTCGCATCTCTGCAGTAATCCGTCTGAAATGTTACCGTATTATCGTACAGGTTCGGACAGTGCCCGTAAAAGGTCACGGGAACACGGTCCACCTTTTCTCCATGCATCGCTGCAAGTACTCGTTCTCTCTTATTCAAAATAGTTTCCTCCTGATTCTTTACGCCTCCCGCGCCTCATTCGCATACAGCATCCGGAAGCAGTTAATTCCTACTACTACAAGCAGTATCACACCCTTGCAGATCATCTGCCCGTATGTATTCACACCCATAATACCAAGTCCGTTACTGATCACGCCCATGACCAGCGTTCCGATGATCACCTGCGTCACCTTCCCCTTGCCGCCTTCCATGGCCACGCCGCCCACAACAACGGCCGTAATCACATCCATCTCCATCCCGGTTCCTGCGTTTGCCTGACCTGCACCGATACGTGCCGTACAGATAACGCCAGCCAGTCCGACAAAGAAACCGGAAATCACATAAGCAAGAATCTTAATCCTGCGGGTGCCAAGCCCGGAAAGCCTTGCTACCTCCTCGCTGCTGCCCACTGCATAAATGTAGCGCCCGAGATACGTTTTCGCCATCACAAAATGTGCCAGGGCAAACACGGCTGCCAGAAACAGAACCGGAATCGGTATCGGTCCAAGATAGCCCTGTCCGATAAATTTCATCCCATCCGGAAGACCGTAGATCGGCATTCCGCCCGTGATCGTAAACGACACGCCCTCCAGAACCTTCATCATTGCCAGCGTTGCAATAAACGGCGGCATATTCGTAGCCGTAATAAACAGGCCGTTCAGGCATCCCACGCCCGTTGTCACAAGAATTCCAATCACGCACGCCACAACCGGCGGCGCACTCTGCTTCGTAATCAGCCACGCGCACAGCACCGTACAAAGCGACAGGTTCGTTCCTACCGACAGGTCGATTCCTCCGGAAATGATAACCACAGCCATTCCCGCAGCCACAATTCCCATAATGGAGCACTGCCTGAGAATGTTAAACATATTTTTCATGGTTGCAAAGCCTGTCGTTGTGATACTGAAAATAATAACCATGATTACGAGCAGTAATATGACCATATTTTTCTTTAAAAACTCAAGTACTGATCACCGGTTATTTTCTTCCTGACGCAATATCAAGTACCTTTTCCTGCGTAAAATCTTCTCTGGACGTGAGCTCCCCGGCAAAGCATCCTTCATGCAGAATGATCATCCGGTCAGCAAGTCCGAGCATTTCTTCCATGTCAGAGGTAATCAGAATTGTTGCCATTCCTTCCTCGGCCAGCCTGTGGATGAGCTGATAGATCTCCTGCTTTGCCCCGATATCAATTCCCCTCGTCGGTTCATCCAGAATCAGAATTCTGCTGCCGTTTGCCAGCCACTTGCCAAGCGCAACCTTCTGCTGATTTCCGCCGCTCAGATCACGGACAGACTGCTCCTGCGAAGCAATTTTGATTCGTATCATATCTCTGTATTTTTCGGTAATCTGCGCTTCCTCTTTTTTATTTACAACCGTCAGTTTTGAAATCTTTTTCAAAATGGGAAGTACGACGTTGTCCCTCACGGAAAGATCAACCAGAACTCCCTGGAGCTTCCGGTCCTCCGGGACAAGCCCGATCCCGGCCGCCACAGCGTCTTTGGGCGAGGCAATGCGGACTTCCCTGCCATGTATCAGGACTCTCCCCCCGTTTTTCCGGTCAGCCCCGAAGACAGCCCGCATCAGCTCGGTACGAGAAGAGCCCATCAGCCCTGCAATGCCGAGGATTTCCCCTTTTCTGACAGAAAAGGAAACATCGTGCACCCTGCTGTTTGTGATATGCTCTGCCTGCAGCACGATCTCACCGATTTTCCCGCTGCTCTCCGGAAACGTCTCCGAGAGCGTCCGTCCGACCATGTGGCGAATCAGCTCGTCACGCGTCAGATCTGCCGTCTCCTTTGTCACGATCAGGCATCCGTCCCGCATCACGGATACACGGTCCGTTATTTCAAACACTTCGTTCATACGGTGTGAGATATAGACGATCGTAACTCCATTTTCCTTCAGATTTCGGATCAGGCGAAACAGAATTTCAATTTCGCCAACCGAAAGCGCCGCCGTCGGCTCGTCCATAATGATGACCCTGCTGTCCTGCGCAATCGCTTTTGCAATCTCAACGAGCTGCTTCTGTGCCACGGTCAGCGTCTCAACGATTGCATCCGGCCTGATTTCAATTCCAAGCTTCTTTAAAAGCGCCTCTGTTTTTTCATAAATCTCACGGTACTGTACCAGCAGGCCCTGCCTCTGCAAATCTTCCAGATAAATATTTTCTGCGACTGAGAGCGGAAGGATCAGATTCAGTTCCTGATAAATGAGCTGGATTCCCTGTTCCTTCGCCTCCTTCGGCGTAATGCTGCTGTATTCTTTTCCGTCAATCACAAACGTACCGCTCTCCGGGTGCACGGCACCGGCAAACATCTTCACTAAGGTTGATTTTCCGGCGCCGTTTTCTCCCATAAGCGCATGCACTTCGCCTTTTTCAAAGTCCAGAGAAACCTGATCGACCGCAAGAATTCCACCGTATATCTTGGTTAAACCGACAGCAGATAAAACAGTCGTTTTTTTCATACAGGATCCCTCTTTTATTCTTCTGCCTTGTAATAATCATCAATATTGGAAGTCGTAATTTTCTCCATTACAAAGTAATTATACTTTTCTCTTCCTTCTACCTCAATATCATTCAAATAGTCCAGCATATACTCCGCCATATCTGTTCCGATCTTCTCGCTGTCAATAAAGACCGTTCCCTTATAAACGCTGCCCTTTGCGATCTGCTCCAGCGCTTCCGGTATCGCATCAGCTCCAAAACATCCTGTCACTGCCGGGTCCTTGCCTGCGGCCTTGAAGGTTTCTGCGCCTCCCATTGTGTATGAATCGCACACTCCGACCAGCACATTCATATCCGGATACGTCTGCATCCAGTTTTCAGTCATATTCATCGCTTCACTCGTATTGGAGGGCTGCTCTGCGCGCACAACCTCTGCTTCCGGACATACGTTGGTAAGCCCCTCCACGATTGCCTCTGTACGTGAAACGAAGTCCGGCGTATTGCGGTATTCAAAATTTCCGGCAATTGGCTTGATTCCTGCAGGGATCAGCACTTCGTTCGCCCACTCGCCTGCCATCTCGCCGATCATGTATCCAAGTCCGTACTGATCTGCCAGGAAGCAGTACTGGATCTCCGGAATCTGCTCGTAATCGCTGTCATACTCCACAATGACCATTCCCTTGTCAAGCGCTTCCTTCAGCGTGTCAACACCCGCTTCCAGATTCATATTATTCTGAAGGATGATACCGTCGCAGCCGCTGCTGACTGCATTTTCAATCATGCTCATCATCGTCTCAATATTGCTCTCATAATAAAGTGCCGTAAACTCTGCGCCCGCCTCCGTAAACACCTTTTCTGCTGCCTTGTTCAGCGTGATCGCACTTGTATTCGTGGAATTATACGTAATTGAAACAAAACGTTTTCCTTCGCCTCTCTTATCTTCCGTTTCCGCTGATACCACCATTCCGGACGCCATTGCTGCAACCATAGCCAATGCTAAAATCTGTCTCTTTTTCACTTTTTTATCCTACCTTTCGTCAAAATATATGTTTTTTCTCTGTCGACAGTATCATTATACTGGCACTTTCGACAAAACAAAACATGGTGATTTATAGAAAATGTGTCTTATTTCAATATTGCTTCCTTGGACACATGCATAATGTAAAATAACATCTCCAAATCATTTGCATTTCTGAAATAATAAAAAAGACAGGCAGGACAGCTCATATTTTGCTCTCCCACCTGTCTTTTCTTTATTTTCATCTACTCTTTTTTAAAATCCTTTTTCTGGAATCTGTTACCGTTCCTCTCTTTTATCCCTTTTCCCGCCAAATGCAAACCATCCGATCAGAGCAAGGAACGCCACAGCCACCAGCATCCAGATCACAAGCAGCATAGGATTGTTCTCCGCTTTCGCGCGCGGTGCAAACATATCCCAGTAGCCCTTCAGATATACGATAACCACAAGCACCGGAATTCCGTATGTAATATAACCGCGGACAAACGCCGGGAACCTCATGCCTGTTCCTGCATTCGCCTCTTTGATGAAATGCTTCCAGCCCCAGCCGTTTTTCTGTGTACAGAACATCAGGTACACAAGGGAACCAAGCGGAAGCAGGTTGCTGGAAACGAGGAAATCCTCGAGATCCATGATTCCTGTCCCGGCGCCAAGCGGCTGAATCCCGGAAAGGACATTAAATCCAAGCACTGCCGGCATTGACAGAAGAATAATCAGCACAATGTTGACTGCAACTGCCTTTTTTCTTGAAACGCCAAACAGATCTATTGCAAACGAAATGATATTTTCAAATACCGCAATAACTGTAGACAGGGCTGCGAATGACAGGAACA
This sequence comes from uncultured Lachnospiraceae bacterium, assembly GCA_948436005.1. Taxonomy (GTDB): domain Bacteria; phylum Bacillota; class Clostridia; order Lachnospirales; family Lachnospiraceae; genus Choladousia. Next base: position 7,268 of record CAOJHI010000007.1, on the reverse strand, counting down.
GGAAAAACAGCGCTCCCCAGACCCGTCCGCCTGCCATCTGATTGAAAATCTGCGGCAGGGTAATAAAAATGAGGGACGGTCCTGCATCCGGCTCCACACCAAATGAGAAACAGGCCGGAATAATAATCAGTCCTGCCATCAAAGCCACAAATGTATCGAGAATCCCAATACTCATCGCCTCTCCTGTCAGAGAACGGTTTTTATCCAGATAGCTTCCGAAAATCGCCATTGCTCCGATTCCAAGGCTCAAAGTAAAGAATGCCTGCGACATCGCCCCGAACACAATATCGCCTATTCCGATCTCCTTCATTTTCTGGAAATCCGGAACCAGATAAAACTTCACGCCTTCCATAGCTCCCGGCAGACGCACTGAATGCACCGCCAATACGATAATAAGGCCCAGAAGTGCGATCATCATCACTTTTGTAATCCGTTCCACACCTTTTTGTACGCCAAGCGCACAGATGCCAAACGAAATCACCACAGCAAGCACCATCCACAGTGTCAGTGTTCCGGGAGATGAAAGCATCTCATTAAACTTCGCTCCCGATGCCTGCGCATCCAGAACAGAACCGGAAAAATCTCCTCTCACACAGCGGAAACAATAGTACATCATCCAGCCTGCCACCATGGTATAAAACATCATCAGCAGATAATTTCCTGCCATACCGAACCAGCCGTAATGGTGCCACTTTGTCCCCTTCGGCTCAAGTACACGAAAAGAAGTGGCGCAGCTCTTCTGGCTGCCTCTTCCGACTGAAAACTCACAGACCATGATCGGCCATCCCATCAGTACAAGAAAAGCCAGATAGATCAGAATGAACGCTGCTCCTCCGTACTTTCCTGTCATGTACGGAAACTTCCATACATTTCCAATCCCCACCGCGCAGCCTGCCGAAACCAGGATAAAGCCAAGACGGCTGCCAAATTTTTCTCTTTCCTTCATTTTTTCTCTCCTTGCAATTTACTGACCTTCCAGATAATTATGAAATACCGAAACAAACCGGTTCAAAAAGTCAGACAAACCCGGGGAAAAGTCACCCTCTATTTTGTGCCTTTTCCCCGGGTTCTGACTTTACAACAAATTCACAATTAACTATACTTATTCAGTATAACTGATCGTCAAAGTTCTGTCAATTTCAGAAACCAGATTTTATTACATAAAATCCACTAATCCTCCCACGGCCGGATGCGGTAGCGTGCCCCCACCTCTGCGCAGATCTTCCGGCATTCCTCTTCTTCCTCCTTCGTCAGCGTCGTATCAACCGTAGTCATCACAACCTCCGGCACATATTTTTTACATTCCTTTGCAAAAGAAAGCATCGCTTCAAAAGACTGCTCCCCAAACTTCGGACGCACCAGCTCATAATATTTTCCGGCATCCGGCGTGTTCAAACTGATCGACACTGTATCAATCAATCCCTCGAACAACGGCGCAATATTCTTCCCATTCACCAGATTTCCCAGCCCGTTCGTATTAATGCGGATCTTTTTCCCATACCGTTCCTTTACAAACCGCGCCGTCTCCAGCAATACCTCCAGCGCCTCTGTCGGCTCCCCGAATCCGCAAAATACCACTTCCCCGTACCTTTCCATATCAAACTTCCCAAACTCCGCCTGTACTTCTTCAATGGACGGCGTGTGCTCCAGCCAGAGGACTCCCGACTCTTCCATAGTTTCTCTTGTCTGCCTCAGACAGAACGTACAGGCGCACGGACACCTGTTAGTCAGATTCACATACAGATTCCCATGCACCTCATATAAAATCGTCATTGCTTTCTCTTTCATAATCGCCATTCTCCTTTTTCTGATCCAAATTTAATTCCAACAAATATAAACCCTTTTTCACAGCCAGCCCCCTGTCCCTGCATAAAACACGGGGTGACTCGTTCCGCGTCGGAACCCCGGGTTTATGCAGGGACAGGGGGCATCCTTCTCACAAAACGGGCACTTCCTCATCCCCTACCGCAGCATGTGCAGTACTTCCTCAAAGCATACGCCGTCCGTCACCGGAATCCCCAGTTCGATTGATTTCTCAATACACTGTTTGATAAAACGTGATGCCTTTTTCACCGACTCCTGAAACTCCACGCCGTTTACCGCGTCTGCTGCCACAATGGCCGCAAAAATATCCCCTGTACCGGACCGCTGCGTTCCAACCTTATGTGTTCTCCGGATTTTGCCTTCCCTGCCTTTTTCATAACAGAAATTTGCAATAAAGTCCCCCTGCACAATGCCCGTAATCACAACTTTCTCCGGCCCCATACTGCTCAGCTTTTCTGCCAGAGAAGCGATCTCCTTCATCCTCCACCGTTCCTCATGGTACGGCGTGTCGGTCAAAATACAGGCCTCTGTCAGATTTGGCGTGAGAATATCCGCATAAGAAACAAGGCGTTTCATCTCCTCGCACATTTCCGGCGTATACGTCGCATACGTCTTTCCATAATCCCCCATCACCGGGTCTACCACAATCACATTGTCGTTTGTCCCAAACTCCTCAAGAAACCGGACCACAATCTGAATCTGTTCCTTTGAGCCGAGAAACCCGGTGCTGATACCGGAAAACTGAAGTCCCAGTTTTTTCCACTCATCAATATATGCCTGCATCCGATCCGTAAAATCCTCAAAATAAAAGCTCGGAAAACCAGTGTGGTTTGAAAAAATAGAAGTCAGTACCGGACAGCACTGAACTTTCATTGCTGAAATCACCGGCAGCGCAACTGCAATTGAGCAGCGCCCGAACCCTGAGAAATCATTGATTACTGCAATCTTTTTCTGGCGGTTATGATCTGGCTTTATCTGAATACTGTTCTGTACCATCACACCGTGCTCCTTCTTTTCCTCAATCATCCTGCCCTCCCGAGAAGTCTCATTACATGCGCTTTCTCCAACACAAACCCAAGTCCATAAAAGGCCGCCAGTCCAATCACACCCTCCAGCGTCAGCCCCGGAACCTGCAAGAGCCCGGTGTAAAAGCTGCCGTTCAAAACAGCGCCTGCCATCGTATACCCAAACACCATAACCGCAATTCCCGCCACTCCGGCAAGCAGAGTCCGCGGAGATGCCATACGCAGCCTTTTTTCCGTTCCCCATGCCAGATAGCCAATCACCAGACCCATCACACTTTTAATCAGAAGTGTCGGCAGAACCCACTGAGTATATCCAGTCAGTAAATCTGCCATGGCTGAACCAATGCCGCCCGCCAGAACCCCTGTTCCCGGGCCAAACATTGCCGCAGTCAGAAGAATACACGTATTGCCAAGGTGCATATAGCCAAGTGGTATCGGAATCTGAATCGCCATTGTACTGATACACACGAGCGCTATTGAAAGTGCATTGACTGTGACATATTTTGCTGCATGTTCTTTCATCATGATTCATCGCTCCTTCGCTGCCGGTTTTCCCTACATTCTTTCAAATATCGCATCAGTGGAAATTCCTGCATTTTTTATTTCTACAATCATATCGAAGGATTGGCATTTTTAAAATAACCAGTTTTTATTTTTTTAATCAGTCCAGTTTTTATATGCCGAATTCAGCAACATAGAAAAGCTGCCGCACCATTTCTCTTTTTAATAGCTTTGAAATGCGCGACAGCTTTTTCTTTTTTATCGTCAGATTGAAAATGAAGTGAATCCAAGATCTCTCATGCGAATGCCAACTTCCCTCTGCAAAAGATATCCTTCCCATCCGGCAAACGCCAGCTGTAAAGATGCATTGGACACCTGATTTACTTCTGCGGAAGAAATACCTCCGCTCGTATTTTTAATCGTAAACGTCACATTAGATTTCCCGTTATATTTCGCCGGTACAATTTTGGCTTCTGATATAAACGCTCCCAGTTCATCACCGATTACAACAACGCAATTCGGTCTCACATACTGTAAATCTGCGGCATTTACGTACATAGAGATCGCAATATCACCATAATAATGCTCTGAACTCATAATAAACTGATACTGTTTCTTTTTGGAATCATATTCGATTCCCCATGTAATATCCATACCCTCTATATAATCAGAAGCACTGATAAATCTATTTCCGTTTACATTCAGACTGCCATGCTTTGTGAGATACTGATTCAGCTTCTGATATCCGACTGCAAACGCCGGTTTCTTTACCACTGTCACCTTGCACGTATATTTCTTTCCACCTACTGAGGCTGTGATCGTTGCCGTCCCGGCCTTCTTTGCCGTAACTTTGCCCTTTGAGCTTACCGTTGCAACGCTTTTCTTGTTGGATGACCACTTTACACTTTTCTTTGTCCCGGTCATTTTCAGCGTATAAGTGTTTTCTACCGTAAGTTTCAGTGTCTTTTTCGAGATTGCCGGTGTTGTGACAGTAATTTTGCATTTGTATTTCTTTCCGGCTACCTTTGCAGTAATCGTAGCTGTTCCGGCTTTCTTTGCTGTAACCTTGCCTTTTGAATTTACTGTCGCAATCTTACTGCTCGAGGTGCTCCACTGCACCTTTTTCTTTGTTCCGGAAACCTTCAGCTGAAGTGTGGTTCCCTTTTCCAGGCTTGCCTTTGTCTTACTGATCTTGACCTTTGATGCAGCCTGCACTGTTGACACCAGGTTCAGTGACGGTACATTAACGGAAACCGTGGCTGCCAGGCAAAAAACAAGCAGAATACACGCTGCAAATTTCTTTACGCTTTTCATAAACTCCATTCCTCCCATAAAAAAATAGTAATTTCTCCAGAGCAATTCGTTCAGATGGCCCTGTATGTTTTTATTGTACCATATTTTCCCTGGAAGTAAATCTGTTTTTGTTTCTTTTGCACAATCTATCCCTTGACACCAGACAGCGTAATTTCTTCAATAAATTGCTCTTGTGCCAGCAAAAATGCAGCAAAATACCCCAAATACATTTTCAAAAATAAACGGAAGAATCACAGACGCATGCCAATCCACCCAGCCAGGCTCCCGCAGCCTTTCACGGTCACCTATAGATACCGTGTGATCTCAAATGTCGTGATATGTCCTTCCAAGGTAAACAGGACATGTACTTTATAGTCACACAATTCTTCCTCTATTTTCTTTTCATGATTCTATCCGCATTTCCCTAATCTGTTTTCTTAATTTTAAAACCATGGATGGAACTACCGAAATCTCGTCAATTCCCATCTTCACAAATTTTTCAGTCAGCGACATATCTGCTCCGAGTTCGCCGCAAATCCCCACCCATATGCCTTCTTTATGTGCGTTCTCTGTTACAATCTGAACCATTTTCAATACTGCTGTATGATGTGTATTATAAAACTCATCCAATGATTCATTCTGTCGGTCTAAAGCCAACGTATACTGTGTCAAGTCATTTGTCCCAATGCTGAAAAAATCTACCATCTTAGCCAATTCATCGCTAATCATAACAGCGGCCGGCGTTTCTATCATAATCCCCTGCTTCGGCATTTTATAAGAAATCTCTTCTTTATCGAGTTCTGCTTTTACTTCTTCTATGATTTCATAAATACGTTTTACTTCTTCTACTGATGTGATCATCGGATACATAATGTAAAGATTTCCATACGCAGCCGCGCGCAGCAATGCACGTAATTGAGGTTTAAAAATATCCGGACGTTTCAAACAGATACGTATTGCCCTGCATCCCAAAGCGGGATTCTCTTCACATCCTATTTTTAAATAATCCACCTGCTTGTCCGCTCCCAAATCAAGTGTTCTGATAATTACCGGCTTTCCTGCCATCATCTGTACCACCTGCCGGTATGCATTAAATTGTTCTTCTTCTGTTGGGAAATCTTTTTTCCCTAAATATAAGAATTCACTTCGGAACAATCCAATTCCCCCGGCATCATTTTCTAATACGTATCTCACGTCACTGACATTCCCAATATTAGCATAAATATTGATTTTGCGTCCGTCCAATGTAATATTTTCTTGGCCCTTCTGCATCTGTAATAGTTGTAAACGTTCCTTTTCCTGCCGAATTTTTTCCTCTGCCTGTCTCCGCACATCTTCGGCCGGATCAAAAATCACCTTTCCCTCAGAGCCATCCACAATTAACAGCGTATCAGGCTGTATTGTATCCAGTTCCAGCGGCACCCCAATTACCGCCGGAATATTCATCATCCTTGCCAAAATTGCCGTATGCGAATTTGTGGAGCCATGTACGGTCACAAATGCCAGAATCTTTTCCTTATCAAGCTGCACGGTCTCGCTCGGTGTCAAATCCTCTGCTACAATAATGACCGGATCCTTCATTGCAAATTCCTTGCTTTCATAGCCTTGCAGATTTCTCACCAGACGGTTGGAAATATCCTTTATGTCTATCTCTCTTGCTTTCATATAATCGTCTTCCATACCTGCAAACATATTCGAAAAATAATTTCCGATTACTGCTACTGCATATTCTGCATTAACCCTTTCCGTCCGAATCATGCGATAAATAGCTTCAAGAAAATCGGCATCTTCCATCAGCATCTCATGTATTTGGAAAATAGCCGCATTTGCTTCACCAACTTCTTTTACCGCTTTTTTATACAGCTGTTCTAAATCCCTACTGGCCTTTTCTTTTGCATATTCTATTCTTTTTATCTCGTATTCTATATCTTCTATTTTTTTGCGTTCTACTGAAACATCTGCTTTTTTCACAACAAATGCACGGCCATATGCAGTGCCATGACATACAGATTTTCCATTAAACTCCCGCATAACATTATCTCCTTAACATCCCTACAAATTTTCTTTAAAAAATTTTTCTAATGCCTCTGCCGCCTTCTCTTCATCAGAACCATCAATTTCCACTGTTACTGTGTCTCCTTTTTTCACGCCAAGTCCCATAAGCGCAATTAATTTTGAAACATCTACAAATCTGTCTTCTTTCCATATTGTAATCTTACTTTCAAATTTTCCCGCCTCTTTTACCAGCATTCCTGCCGGTCTTGCATGAATTCCACAATTATCCTGAATTGTATAGTCAAACTTTTTCATTCTCTGTACCTCCGACGATTAAAATTTTTCATTCTCTGCTTCAATATTTTTCGCATTTTGCTTGATCACTTCATTATACCAGTAAAAACTTTTTTTCGGAATCCTGCACATATCCTTTAAATCGTTTTCTGTCCGATTCACATAAATGAACCCATATCGTTTCGCATATCCCTGATGCGTGCTAACCAGATCCAGCGCCGACCAGGGACAATAAGCAAACAAATCTACTCCATCTGTTATTGCCATTTGCATCTGTTGAATATGCTCTGTTAAATATATAATCCGCGCCTCATCATTAACCAGATCGGAAGAGCG